>JBGOTC010000086.1:0-9680 GCA_041476305.1 Terriglobia bacterium | reverse complement strand
TGCTGGATCCCCGCCCGCCGCGCGATTCGCGTGGACCCCGTGGTGGCCCTGCGCCACGAATAGTCGCGCGCGGTTTCACTTCACTTGAGCGCTGGGGTGGCGTGTTGCTTGCGGAAAAAGCAGGTCCGCCTAGAGAGCTCTGGCGATAACCAGAGTCAGATCGTCCAATTGCTCCCCGATCCTGAATAGTTCCGCCGCGTTCTCCACATTCCGCAGGATGTCTGAAGCTTCGAGGCTCCGATTCTTTCGCAGGGTTTCCAGAAGCCGCGCTTCCCCGAATTCCTCCCCGCTATAGCCGGTCGTCTCCGTGATCCCATCCGTGTAAAGGCTAAGGACGTCTCCCGGTTCCAACTGCGCTTCGGCAACGGAACACTCCCATTCAGAAAACAATCCAAGCACCGTGGCGGTCGCATTCAATCTTTCGACCGCGCCACCTTGGCGCAGCAGTACAGGTGGGTTGTGTCCGCAATTCACATACTGCAGCGTTCGAGTGGCGTCGCTGTATCGCCCCAGGAACATTGTGGCGTATCTCTCTTTCGAGGAGTGGTCGTAGAAGTTCAGATTCACTGCGGCAAGCAACTGTGCAAGGTCCTTTGACATGACCCCGTACTGGCTGTGCAGGCTCCCCTGCAAACTGGCCATCAGCAACGCGGCCTCGATTCCTTTGCCCGCAACGTCAGCCAGCACGAATCCCACTTCTCCGGAATCCAGATTCAGAAAATCGTAGTAGTCTCCGCCCACCATGCGCGCCTGGATGCAGTGTCCCGCATAATCCAGCGTCTGCAATGGTGGTCTCTCCTGCGGCAGCAACCCGCGCTGCACATCTCGCGCGCGCATCAGCGGTTCCCCATGCTCCACTTGGCACAAACTCAATTTCCAAATGTCTGCATCTGTTGCCAGACACTCCAGCCCCGCCTCGCCCTCCACGGCCCCGCCCCGCGCCCCTGTCCAGATTACGCGGAACGGCGCTCTCCGCTGGCCGCATTCGATGTCAAGCACCTCCCCGGGCTGGAGCGCTTCCTCAATTCCAGCGAGCCGCGCTCCCGAATTGGAAATATCCACCGTGCGTGCTGGCAGGGCATTCAGCCCTTTGCTGGATCGGTGGATATGGACGGGGAGCTCGATCCGCACGCGCAGCTCTCTCTGCTCGCGATAGCAGGCTAGCGCCGTAATGATCGCCTCCCGCAGGACTGAACGCGCGCATGGCTTGATGAGCAATCGAAAGATAGATCCCTGGTTGACGGCATTGGCTGCGCCATGAAGGTCCACGTGGCCGGTTAACAACAGTCTCATCGTGTTGGGAGCCACTTGGCGCACCCGCTTCAGGAATTGCACTCCATCCATTCCGGGCATCTGCATGTCCGAAATTACAATTGCAAAAGGGCCGTCATTGCGCAGCGAGATCAGGCCTTCCTCTCCGCTGACGGCCGTGGCCACATCGAATTCACCGTCCAGCGTTTGTCTAAAAAGGTCCAGCGCCTCCGGCTCATCGTCCACCAACAGTACTCTCTGGTTCACGTGACGTGCCTTTCACAAGAATCGTTCAACATCCCGAAGGGGGATTCAAATCACAGGAAGGGGGCGTGAATCTCTACTGCAGGGCGATTCCCAAGTACCGCTCAAACAGTCGTCAGATTATTCCGGGCAGATAAGTTCCAACGCTGTCCCTAGTCTAATCCCTTCATCATTGTTCCGTGTCAACACTTCCCCCGCCCCATGTCTAATCCATCCATCCTCCCGGGCGCCTTCCACTACACGCCAAGATTCAATTACGAGGATTTTTGGAGATCGGGGCGGTTGGGTGGTGGACGTGGCCGGGATCGAACCGGCGACCCCCTGCTTGCAAAGCAGGTGCTCTCCCAGCTGAGCTACACGCCCACAGTCGGAGTCCTTTCATTCTAATTCATCCGTCCCCGTTCAGAAAATTGAATCCTCGTATCCCATGAATCAATTGGGTCACCGCGAGTAACGTGTTAACCAGTGAGAACGCCCCGGCCACGAGTTCGCAAGCGTCCAAACCGGGCCGTGGGCCTGCGGTTTCCGGCAAAGCCGGTTCTCTGATAGACTGCTTGCTTCGCCTCCGCCCTAATCTCCATACAGGTGTGGTTTGGCCCATAGGAGTGAACATGGCTCAAAGGTGTCAACTTTGTGGTAAGGGGCCGTCTTACGGCAACGTCATCAGCCACGCCAACAACACGCGCCGGCGGCGCTGGAATCCCAACCTGCAGCGTGTCCGCGCTCTGGTCAATGGCGCGCGCAAGCAAATCCGCGTCTGCACGGATTGCATCCGTTCCGGCCGTGTGACCAAGGCCACTGTCAGCGCGTCTCCCCACCGCGCCGCGGCCGCGGTGAAGAAAGCATCCTAGGACTCATGCGGCGCCATCTCACTCTCAACCACATAGGGGGAAGCCGGCAATGAAACGCCTTCTGTTTGTCATGGGGATTTTTGGCTTGGCCGCTCTCGCGCAGAGCTGCAGGCGTGATGGCCCGCCCTCGCCCGACGTTTGGGCTGTCGTGAACAACCACGAAATCAAGAAGGACGAAGTCGAGAAGGTCTATCGCGCCAATACCAACAACGAAAACCCCACTCCTTCCCAGGAAGAAGCGCTCTCTCTGAAACTGAGCGTGCTCGATGAACTCATCAACAGCCAGATCCTGATGGAATTGGCGCAGAAGCAGGGGCTTGAAGCCACCGACGGAGAAGTGGAAGACAAATTCACGGAATCCAAGAGCCCCTACACCGAGGAAGAATTTCAGAAGCAGTTGAAAGACAAGGGACTGACCGTCTCCGATCTGAAGGTCCAGATCCGCCGCAAACTGACGCTCGATAAACTCATCAACCGCGAAGTGGTCGCCAAGATCACCATCACCGAGCAGGACATCACCAACTATTTCAATCAGAATCGCGCCCAGTTCAATGTTTCAGAAACCCAGTTCCGTCTGGCGCAAATTGTGGTCACCGCGCGGAAAGACCCGCAAATCCGCAACCGCAAGAACGACGATGCCACCACCGATGCCGAAGCCCGCCGCAAGGCCAATGCCATCGCGGAGAAGCTCAACAGTGGCAGCGATTTCGCGCAGGTGGCCATGGATTATTCCGAAGACCCCACCACCGCCGCAAATGGAGGCGACGTCGGATATGTCCCCGAATCCGCTCTGGACAAAACCGATCCCTTGCTGAAGAAAGCCGTCCTCGCTTTGAAACCGGGGCAGACCAGCCCGGTGATTGCCCTGAAGGATGCCTATTACATTATCAAGCTGAACGCGCGTGAATCCCCCGGGCAGCGCGATTTGAACGAGCCCGCCGTGCAGCAAAACATTCGCGAAGCGTTGCGCAACCGCAAGGAACAACTCCTGCGCGGCGCTTTCCTGAATGTCGCGCGCGATAACGCGAAGGTCACCAACTATTTTGCGCAGCAGGTGCTGGAATCCGCCGGCAAGCTGCCCGCCTCTGGAGCGCCGGCCTCGCCGAAATAGTCAGCGGAATTCTTCAGACGACGATGGCCAGCGATTCACCGGAATTGACCGCCTGGCCCTCCGAGACTTGCAGCCGTTCGACCGTCCCGGTTTTCGGCGATCTGATTTCGTTCTGCATTTTCATCGCTTCCACCACACAGAGCCCCTGGCCCGCTTCCACTTTGTCTCCCTGTTTCACGAGCACCCGCACAATTTTCCCCGGCATCGGCGCCAGCACTTCCTGCCGCCCTTCGGCCTCCTGCGCTCCTCCGCGGCGCCCGCCCCACACCCGCGGATCCGCAATATTGATGCTGAATTCCCGCGCACCTGCATAAACGCGCAAACCGTTCGGCGCGGGAGCCACGCGCACCTCAAACGCGCGCCCGCCGATCAAGACGGAGTAAGTGCCCGCGGCGACCTCTACGGCGTCGCCCTCAATGATTCGCTCCCTGAAAGCGATCCGGAGGTGATTGCCATCGCGCGTAAACTCAACGGGCTGCGTGGAAGCGCCCGGCCCGGAGTCTTGTTGTGCGGGCGCGATGCGAATGTCGAGTTTCATCGCTGTCTCATCTCTCCGGAAACCGTGCGACCAGTTCTTGCCGCCCATCGAGCTTCCAGCGGGTTGCCGGCACACCCTCCGTTGGCCCCACCGTTGCCGGATCCGCGCCAACTCGCGAATGGTGCCACGCCAGCGCTCCGGCCAGCGCGGCGTCCTGTGCCGGGAGATCAGTTTGTGAATTGGCGCGTTCCGGTGAACTTTTCCTCTGCAACCATTCATCCAGCCAGCGCGTGTGAAATTCCCCGCGCTCGAACTCCGGATCCTCCAAGATCCGGCTGAACAGATTCACGTTCGTTTTAATTCCCGTGACGTAATATTCCGAAAGTGCGCGCCGCATCCGGGCGATGGCTTCCTCCCGCGTCGGCGCCCACACAATCAGTTTTCCGAGCAGAGGATCGTAATCCATCGGCACCGTCCAGCCCGGATAGACGCCGTCATCCATGCGCACTCCCGGCCCTCCCGGCACCCGCCGCGCAAGAATTTTCCCCGGCGACGGAAAAAAATTATTGTCAGGATCTTCCGCATAGATTCGGCACTCCATGGAATGTCCGCGCGGAGAAAGTTCCTGCCAGGCGAAGCTCAGCCGCTCCCGCGCCGCCACGCGGATTTGCAATTGCACAATGTCCAGTCCGGAAACCGCCTCGGTAACCGGATGCTCCACCTGCAGCCGTGTGTTCACTTCCAGAAAATAGAAATTGCGCTCGTCGTCCACCAGGAACTCCACTGTGCCGGCATTCGTGTAGCCCGCTTCGCGCGCCAGCGCTACCGCCGCCTGGCCCATCTTGCGTCGCAACTCCGCCGTCATGATTGGCGAGGGCGCCTCTTCGATCACTTTCTGGTGGCGCCGCTGCACGGAACACTCGCGCTCGCCCAGATAGAACAAGTTGCCGTGTTGATCCCCAAGAATCTGGATTTCAATGTGCCGCGGGTGCTCCAGATATTTCTCGATGTAGAGCCGCCCGTCTCCAAATGCGTTTTGCGCCTCCGACCCCGCGTCGCGCCACGCCGCATCCAGCTCCGAAGCCCGTAGCACAAGCCGCATCCCCTTGCCCCCGCCGCCCGCAATGGCCTTCAGCAATAAGGGAAATCCAATTTCGTTCGCGATCCGCCGCGCCTCTTCAATTCTCTCAATCGACTCAAGCGTCCCAGGCACCGCCTGCACCCCCGCTCGCTTCGCCAGTTGTCGAGCGGCGGTCTTGGACCCCAGCTTTTCCATCGCTTCGGGCCATGGCCCGATAAAAACGATCCCCGCTTTGGAGCACGCCCGCGGCAGTTCCGGGTTTTCCGCCAGGAACCCATACCCGGGGTGCAGTGCGTCGCAGCCCGCGCGGCGCGCCACTTCCATCAGCTTGTCGATGCGCAGATAGCTCTCCCGCGACGCCGCCGGGCCGATCGCATAGGCTTCATCGGCAAGCCGCACGTGCAGGCTGGCGCGATCCGCTTCGCTGAAGACCGCCACGCCGCAAATGCCCATTTCATGGCACGCGCGCAGCACGCGAACGGCGATTTCCCCCCGGTTGGCGATCAGAATTTTCTTGAACATGGGTTCGCTAAGCTGGCGGCATTCTAGCACGCGGTAACAATTCGGAACCTCTCTGTCCATGCCTTCGTTAATCTGGTAAAATGAACTCCTTGGGCTGTATCCCCTCTTTCCACCCGGATTTCTCCGGCGAAACGGGAACGGCACCGGAGGACAACATGAGCGTTACGCCCCCTGCGGGCAACGGTAAAGTCACCGTGCCCGACATTCTGGGCCGCAAGCAGCATCCCGGCCCGGCGCATTCCCCTCAACATCAAAATCGCATCACATGCTTGACCGCATACGACTACCCCTCCGCGCGTCTCGTGGATGAAGCCGGCGTGGACATTATCCTCGTCGGCGATTCATTGGGAATGGTCGTCCTCGGTTACGACACCACTCTGCCGGTGACCATGGAGGAGATGATCCACCACACTCGCGCGGCTCGCCGCGGAACGCATCGCGCGCTGCTCGTCGCGGACATGCCCTACGGCAGCTATCACATCGGCGTTCATGAGGCGGTTGAGAACGCCCTGCGCCTCGTCAAAGAAGGCGGCGCCGAAGCCGTCAAGCTCGAAGGTGGCGAGCGCCGCCTGGAAATCATCTCCCGAATGGTGGAAGCGGAAATCCCTGTGATGGGCCACGTGGGGCTCACTCCCCAATCCTTTAACGCCCTCGGCGGATTCCGTGTCCAGGGCCGCACCGTTGACACCGCCGAACAATTGGTTCGCGACGCCCGCGCCGTGGAAGCCGCGGGAGCTTTTTCCATTGTGCTCGAATCCGTGCCTCGCGAACTGGCCACCACCATTACGCGCGAGCTGCGCATCCCCACCATCGGCATCGGCGCGGGCCCGGATTGCGATGGTCAGGTGCTCGTCTATCATGACCTCGTTGGGTTGACCGCCGGCCCGACTCCGCGTTTCGCGCGGCGCTACGCCGAAATGGGCGAGCTGGTGAAGGATGCCGTGCGTGAATACTGTGACGATGTGCGTGGTGGAAAGTTTCCTTCGGATGCGGAATCGTTTCACCAATCGGCCGAAGCGCGCGCCAAGGGAACGCCGGCGCGGTAGCCGCGTCACTTTCAACTGCGAGGGCCATCGTGGACCTAGACACCATCCAAAAACTGTTTGAGTACAACGCCTGGGCCAATCATCGGACGCTTATCGGCTGCGAGACGCTCAGCACCGATCACTTTCTGGAGCCGCTCGGCGGATCCTTCGGCTCAGTCCGCAACACCCTCGCGCATATCATCGATGTGGAATGGCTCTACCTGGAGCGTTGGGAGGGCCGCTCGCCCACCGCGTTGCCCAATGTTGAGAATTATCCCGCGCTCTCCGACCTCCACGATCGCTGGAAGGAAGTGCACGAAGATCTCCATGAATTTGTCCGCGCCCTTTCTCAGGCGGATCTCGAACGCGTCATCGAATTTCGCAACACCAGGGGCAATTTGTTTCGCCATCCCCTTTGGGAAACCATGCAGCACATGGTGAATCACAGCACCTACCATCGCGGCCAGGTCACCACGCTCGTCCGCCAGCTCGGCGGTACCCCGCGCGCCAGCGACATGATCGTGTTCTTCCGCGAACGCTCCGGCCAGCAGCCCGCCTGACCCGCAGCCATCCTATGGAAATTATCCGCACCATCGAATGGATGAAGCAGGCCTCGCGCGCTGCGCGTCACAACGGCCTCAGCATCGGCTTCATCCCCACCATGGGCGCGCTGCATGATGGCCATCTCTCGCTCGTCCGCCGCGCGAGGGCTGAGCATCGCCCCGTCGTTGTCTCCATTTTCGTGAACCCAACGCAGTTCGGCCCCAAGGAAGACCTTTCCAAATATCCGCGGCAGGTGGAAAAGGACATTGCTCTGCTCGAATCTCTCGGCGTGGATTATGTTTTCCTTCCCGACGCCGCGGAAATCTATCCCCCTGGCTTTTGCACTTACGTGAACGTGGAAGGTCTGAGCGATCGTCTCGAAGGCGCATCGCGTCCCGGACATTTTCGTGGCGTCTCCACCGTCGTCCTCAAGCTCCTCGAAATCGTGCAGCCCGCGGCGGCGTTCTTTGGCCGCAAAGACGCTCAGCAGTCTCGCATCCTCCGACAGATGGCTCGCGATTTGAATCTGGAAGTCGAAATGATTGTCGGCCCCATCGTTCGGGACCCGGATGGCCTCGCCCTTTCCTCGCGCAACACGTACTTGAACGCCGAAGAGCGCCGCGCCGCCACTGCTCTTTCTCGCGGACTCGCCGCAGCCGCGCGCGCTATCGATGCCGGTGAGCGCCGCGCCGCTGCGCTCGTGAAATGTGCAGAGGAAGTCCTCACCGCGGAGCCGCTTGTCCGCGCGGACTATGTTCAGTTGGTCGGCGAGGAAAGTTTTGATGCTGTGGAACGCCTGAACAACAATTGTCTGCTGCTCGTCGCGGCCTACGTGGGAGAATCGAAGCCGACTCGGTTGATTGATAATCTGTTCATCACGCCAAATGGCCCGGCGGGTTTCCACGCCACACTCTAACTCGCCTGCCCCTGAATCACACTCAGCACATCCGCCGCATGGTCCTTCGCTTTCGCGGCCGGCCACACATGCGCCACGTGTCCATCCGGACCCACGAGCACTGTGCTGCGTATGATGCCGAGGAAAGACTTGCCCAGGAAACTCTTCATCCGCCGCGCCCCGTACGCTTCAATCACTTTGAAATCCGGATCGCTCAACAAGGGAAAGTTCAGGTTGAACTTGGCCTTGAATTTGGCTTGTGAGGCAACCGGGTCTGCGCTGCATCCCAGAATGACCGTGTTCACTTTGTCGAAGTGTTTTTTCGCGTCGCGAAACTCGGACGCTTCCGTGGTTCAACCCGGTGTCAGCGCCTTTGGAAAAAAATAGAGGACTACGCGCTTGCCGCGCAGCGAGGCGAGTGAAACATCACTCCCGTCATCGCCCTTCAGCGTGAACTCCGGCGCATTGTCGCCCACTTTTAACGTGCTCATTGTTTCCCCTGCCCTACTAGGACGCGAGCAACCTGCGAAGCGTGTCATTCACAGCCTGCGGATCGGCCTGCCCGCGCGTCGCGCGCATCACCTGCCCAACGAAGAACTTGAACACTCCTTCGCTTCCCGCGCGAAACTTCGCCACATTCTCCGGATTCTTTTCAATCGCCTCGCGGCAAGCCCGCTCAATCTCTCCTCGATCCGTCAACGTCCGGAGCCCTTCCGCCTCAATAATTTCCGCTGCCGGCTTGCCGGTCTCAATCATCTTCGCCAACACTTTCTTCCCGCTCGCCGTGGTGATGCGGCCATCCTGCACTTCCTTCAGCAACCCCGCCAGCGCGGCCGCCGAAATCGGGCTGGCCGAAATTTCCTTCCCGCTCTCGTTCAAGTGTCGCAGTAATTCCGTCGTCAGCCAGTTCGCCGCGGTCTTCGGCGCTGCTCCCGCCGCCACCGTCGCCTCGAAATAGTCCGCGAGCGCGCGGGAGTCGGTCAGCACCCCGGCGTCATAGCGCGTCAATCCGTATTCTGTCAGGAACCGTGCGCGCTTGGCATCTGGCAGTTCCGCCATCGCCCCGCGGATTTCCTCCAGCATCTTCGGTGTCGCCTGCACCGGCAACAGGTCTGGCTCTGGAAAGTAGCGGTAGTCATGCGCGAACTCCTTGGAGCGCATCGGCTCGGTGCGTCCGGCCGGCACATTCCACAGCCGCGTTTCCTGTTCGATGGCCCCGCCGGCCTCAAGCACCTCCACTTGTCGCGTGATTTCGTACTCTAGCGCGCGCTGCAGGTAGCGGAACGAGTTCAGGTTTTTCACCTCCACCTTTTGCCCGAGTTTCTCCGCGCCCCGCCGCCGCACGCTTACGTTCGCATCGCAGCGCAGCGACCCCTCCTCCATGTTGCAATCGCTGACTTCCGTATACAGCAGCACCTGCTTCAACGTGTTCAGGTAGGCGTAGGCCTCCGCGGGCGTGCGCATGTCCGGCTCGGATACGATTTCCACCAGTGGCGTGCCGCAGCGGTTGAAATCGATGTAGCTCTTCGTCGCCGACTCTGGAAACCCTTCATGCATGGATTTTCCGGAGTCCTCTTCCAAATGCAGCCGCGTGATCCCGATGCGCTTTGCAGCGCCGCCGGTTTCAATCTCCAGATGTCCGCGCAGCGCCAGCGGCAG
>JBGOTC010000085.1:0-10011 GCA_041476305.1 Terriglobia bacterium | reverse complement strand
TGGTGGAGCCGATGGGATTCGAACCCACGGCCTCCTCGATGCCATCGAGGCGCGCTCCCAACTGCGCCACGGCCCCACCGCGTTGCGAATGCAACTCACATTATTCTAGGACACGCGGTCAACATGGTCAATTCGTAGGGTCGATCATCTTATGACCGAGGCGGGCGCAATAATCGCTCAATCGCGCTGCGGCTTTTTTGCTGTTTCAGAGTGCGCTCGCGTCTGACCGCCTCAGTCCTCGTAGCATATCCCTCTGAATGGAGCAGCTTCCAAGGGCCGCGGTGGCGTAGGGATTTTGAATGCCCTGCGTTGTGATAGGCCACGCGTTCGCCAAGATCATGCGTTTGGCCAATGTAATACTGGCCAGTCGTTTCGCTCTGCAGAATGTATACGTGGAAAGTCATTCTGATTATTTTGGGGGACTTAGTGGCGGCTCATCGGCCTTCCTCGGTCGCATTTCGACCGGGACGCGCTCCCAACTGCGCCACGGCCCCACCGGGTTGAGCGGCGACAACAAAGCGATTTTATAGTACGCGCGTCACGCGGTCAACGAAGGGTCGGGAGCTCGATGTTCGTCCGGCTGTTTTGACGGGCAGGAGCTATCGCTATTGCGGCCAGCGCGTGCCGCAATCTTTACAGATGTGGTCCAGCGTGTGGTTTTTCGGTCTCTTACAATATCCTTCCGATGGCTTTACTGGACAAAGGTTGTGCAACACGGCGCAGACTTCTCCGCCTTCGTCCTCGTCATTGTCTATGTCTTGATTCACGGCAAGCCTCCTGTTTGAGTTCGCGTATCCTGCCACATCGCACCATCACGCGCAACCCGCCGTGTGACCTCACAACCCGCCTCAGGCAAACTATCGCCCAAAAGAAAGAGGCGGCCCGTACTCCACACGGGCCGCCCAATTTTCTGTTTGCTTGGCCCTACCCCCCTGCCGCCTTCGCTCCCCGGGCCGCTTCCGCGATTATCTTTGCGGTCGCCGCAGGCTGCGACACATAGACCGCGTGGCTGCCCGCCACCTCC
This sequence comes from Terriglobia bacterium, assembly GCA_041476305.1. GTDB lineage: Bacteria > Acidobacteriota > Terriglobia > Acidiferrales > UBA7541 > DASTCZ01. The sequence continues at coordinate 8,987 of JBGOTC010000085.1, read as the reverse complement.
ACCACCGTCGCCCCCGCCCGCCGCGCCATCGCTCTCTGCGCATCAGGAGGGATCATCCTGTCGTCGGTAGCCACCAGATACCAGCTCGGCTTTTTCCTCCACGCCGGTTCCGTGTTCTCCCCGGTGAATGACGCAAGGCTCCACGGCACCATCGAATCGGCCATGAACTGAGCCTTTTTCAGCTCCACATCCGCCGCAAACGCAGCCGGGAATTTCGCATTGTCGAGGAACAGGTACCCGTCCTGCGGCGGCAGGATCGGAGGCACGGGCGCGCCCGGCGGCGGGTCCTTAATCAGCGACGCCACCGATTCCCCCTTGTCCGGAGCAAACGCGGTGATATACACAAGTCCCGCGACCTTTGCATCGTTGCCGGCCTCGGAAATCACCGCTCCGCCATAAGAATGCCCGACGAGAGTCACCGGGCCATCCTGAACGGCAATGCTGCGCTTCGTCGCCGCGACATCGTCCGCGAACGATGTCAGCGGGTTCTGCACAATGCTGACGTTGTAGCCATCCTTCTTCAACAACCCATAAACGCCTTCCCACCCGGACCCGTCGGCCCAGGCTCCATGAACCAGCACGATATTCTTTGTCATTGGAATCTCCTTTTCGGAATCTCCTTACGAATCAGAATCTCCTTACCCATCGGAATGTCCTTACGAATCGGAATCTCCATACGATGTTGAGGTTTCCAATTACACGGAGTTGCACACCGGGAATCAAGCGGGGCTGTCATGCCGGAACTGCGCGCCTTGGATTGAACTCTCGGCATGGTTCGCGACCCCGGAGTGTCATCCACAATCGGTTGGCCAGCCACGGCAGGCCAACGCCGACAGGGTGCGAACTGCTGCAGCCCTGCGGCGCATAAAAAACGCCAGAGCCTGCATTCTACGCTCGTGGTCGCCGAATCTTCAAGCGGCGACCAGTTTGCGCTCGCATTTGGCTTTCGTAGGGCTGGCCTTCAGGCCGGCCGCCCTCTCCCTTCACGTTGTCATCCTGAGGACGTTTACGGGAGACCCGTGGACGAAGGACCTCCCGAGGCGCGCTCTGCCGAGGGTGTTTTGCTCAGTGCCGGTCATTCCGAACGCGCTTCGCGCGGAGGAATCTCGCATCTGCTCTTGGGAGGGCACGACTTGAGTCGTGCCGTACCGCTCGCGTGTTTGAGGGCTTTAGCCCCTGCGGCAGGCCTCTCGTGTAACGCCGCCGTCCCCGTCGGCGCCCCCCCGCCACACACGGCCACTTGGTCAACGAAGGGTCAGACGAGTTCATTTAGCAACCTTTGAGGGTCGGACTGGACACGGAGCTCGTTGGCAAGATCGGAATCGAGCGCAGCTCGCGAGAGACTGTTGAGGAAATCGTCCCTACTATTCTCGCCTCGAAGGTAGAGAGTTAGGACGCGTAGAATGCAACGACGGATAATAGAGGCCCATTTGTCACATTCTTCGTGCGTAACAAACTTGTTGGCAAGATATTCCGCAACATCATACGATCCATGCATGAGCTTGCTTCTGCGTGCGTAAAAGTTGTTCTTGATTTCCTTGAACAGGTCCGCCCGCTCTTCGGGACTGTCTCCGATCAGTTGGGATGCGTACTGCGACATCCGATAGGACAATTCTTGCTTGTCTGTTGGCGAGAATAAGGCCTCAAGTGCGATCGCAAGTGCTATAAGGCGCTCAACGGCCGCCGACTGAGTATGGCTAGATTCGTAATAGGAGGCCGCCCGAAGGTCCGCTTGTCGCATTGTACTTGTTATGTCATCAAGTCGCTCCGTGATTGCTGGGAGCTGAAAGGCCGCCCACCATCTTGCTAACTCCAACGCCTCCTCGGAACTAATCCGATAAAACTTCTTGCCGTTCTCATGAGGGGATCGACGGGGGGAACCAAGGAAAAAGACTCCCCATTTTCTGGTTTGATTTACCCATTCGGGAAGAAAATGAGGAACTGCATAATCGATATGGACAATTCCGTCTTTGAAGTACTTCAAGACCTCAACGAACCTCTCTGCTGGCTGTTGAGTTTCAATAAGCCAAGCAATAAAATCATCGCATGGGCCTTCGCGTTCAGCGATCACAAAACAATCACCGACACCCTGCGCATGAAGGAACGATGGAATTGATGTTTCACCCAGAATTCTTGCGACTGTCGGGCTGTCAAGCAGTTCAACACGCAGACTACCCATACGAAGACTTGCGTCTTCAGACTCGAAATTGAAAATATGATAAAGACCGAATATCTTGAATCGTCCTTGTTCATATGTCAGGCGAGAAAACTCTTCAAAGCGGGCACGCAGTGTTTCATCAGGTGCACCGACCATCAGCAAATTCACACTTGGCGCAATGAACCGTGCATCGAGGAATTGAGCAAGTTGGCCCGCGTTTGCACAGCACTCGCGAAGGTGCTTGTCTTCCCTTAAAATTCCTTCCAATTGAACTTTGACGGCCTCCCCGTGGAACCCAGCGGCCGCAAATTCCGCCTGACGTATTTTGATCTGATTCTCCTGCTCCTTATTTGAGGGAACGTGGATCCACGGAAAGCAGAGATAAAGGAATGGAGCTGCATCCTCGGGAATCAATCTCGGATTGGACTTCTTGATTTGGGCGACCGAATCTCGTTGTTGAAACAGGAACTCCCTCAATGCAGGATACCTTTCAGCAATAGGAATAACAGGTCCCAATCCCATATGCTTCTCCTACGAAAAGAAAGGCGGCTGCCCTATCCTCAATTCTTGAGGCTGGGGTCCTTGAACTAATTCTCTCCCGAGTGTCCCATCCTTGAATCGTGAGGGGGCATCCTCACCAGACTGCCCACGAATGACTCTGATCGAGGAAGTCACCTTCCTCAGTTGCATTTCGACACAGGCGCACTGCCAACATCTTTTGTCGCAAATTCATTTCAAGACAAGCAAAACGTTGTTCACAAGGCTAGAGATCGTATCGTCCGCGGCAGGCCCGTCCATGATGACAAGAGATGGATGGGCTGCCATATTGCGTTTCGTTAGCTGTATCTCAAGGATCTTCTTCGTATTGCTTGAGGCAAAGAGTCCGGCGAGGCCGCAAATGTCGAGGACCTCGCCTTCCTTAAGTTCTTCGAAATCTTCCCGTTTTCCAATTGTCAATCCCGCGCCTCTACGAGTACCGATCCGTACAGATATGCGCGAATTGAATCCCGTGAGACGAGCGGAATCCTTCAAGATCCAGTGCAGTAAATGATCATATGCGAGATTCCACGACATGATGATAGCTGCCCGATACGCCTTGTAGTGATAGCAAGTTATCGCTTCAGCTAGAAAAAGTTTCTCTGCTTCATCCGAAATCCTCCCAGGAAGTTCTCTTAGTAATTTCGACAAGGCAATCGTGGTCTCATGGAGGCCATACTTTTCGTCGAGCTTTCTCCGCGTCGCGCTCTCCAAATAGCATCCCTCACCATCCCGGAGAAGGACTTTCGGTTTTCGGGCGAGCAACCTTGCAAACAGCTTGCTCAGATTTGGTACATCCATGAAGAGGTCTTCATAACAGGCGCGGATCGTTGCTCGGTCGAAACGCTGTTGATCGCGGTGGACGTGAACGTACCATCCGAAATGAAGTATTTGTTCGGGCTGCGAAAGACTTGAGAAATTCGGCACTAATGCCGTGAATTCCTTCAGCTCCATTAAGTTGTTACGAACCCTGCAAATCCGATTCACCTAGCGGGGTGATCGCATACTCCTTGGAAGAAACTCTTCGAAATCTGTCTCTCTTCACCTGATTCCGGAACTGCACATCCCAGTCCGAGATGTTAAGAGGCCATCCAGCCGTCTTGTAGCAAGTGAAAAGTTGGTCGACAGTGATTGTTGAACTGTTCCCATATTCCTTAAGCCAAAGCGCCGCTACTAGGCACCGTTTTGCATGGGAAGACGGACCTTTTTTTTCGGCGAATTCCTTGAATGCCTTCTTCGTCCCCTTCAGATCGAGATCGTGAAGGTAAGTTGGCAGGGGTGGCTTATAATTTGCCTTGGCTGCCTTGGCAATATCATCCGCAGGCGCTTCTGCTGCCGCCCCAGACGCTTCGTCGTGCTCCTCTTCCGGTGCGGGACTTTCCGTTGGCACAATTGGGGGAACGGCGGTTCGAGCAGGAAGCTGGCGAATTGACACGGATCCGGGCTTCAGTGCACTAGTGATAGCCTCTGTGAGTTGCGAAAGGTTTCCGTCGCTTATGTCAGCATCCAACATTATGAACCGAATTCGGTTCGGGCGTGGTCCATTATCAGGCTTCTTTGGGGTCATGGGCCGATTATCATATCATCAAACATCTAGCAATACGACACTTGTCACAATCTCCATACGACATTGGCGGGTGGCGGGACGCCCGTCCTTTCGGCAAAGCGAAAGGGAGGGCTCCTTGGTCTCTCATACAATGCGAACACTCCCCTCCCTCCTCTCACGATCGGTCGACATAGCCCGCAGTTTGGCGACGGAGGGCCCGTCCGACGAAGCCTTGGCCAAGTTGGATTCGAAGCTCTTTCCCGATCTGGGCCGTCCCGCCCACAGTAGTCGCGCCATAGCCAGCAGTTCGGCGACGGAGAACCGTCCGACGAAGCCTTGGCGAAGTTGGATTCGAATAGATTATTTAACAGTTAACTCTTGACAGCCAGGTACGCTTACGCTAACTTCATACATGGCCCCGCCTCCCACATCTCTAGAAACCTCGCGCCTGAGTTCACCCGCCATAGCCTTGGCGACGGCGGGCCGAGCACGAAACTTCTCACCCCTCGCGTTTACCTACGTGCGATCCCGCAAGCGCGGGATAACTCCTCAAATTGAGTTCTCTCAATTTGACCCTGAGCATGGTCGAAGGGTAACTCCTTTAGAATGCGCAGTTACGAGTTTTGCGTCTGTAAGTCCTTTAGATAGTGCAGTTACAAACATCGGCGCATCCATTTCAAAACAATGGACTTTAAGCCCCTTTAGAATGAACAGTTACAAGATTTTCACCTGTAACTCCTTTAGAATGCGCAGTTACAAAAACAGGGGGGGGTACCCCCCAAGCCTGTCATTTCGAGGCGCGCACGACGAGAAATCTCGAATTTTCTTGAGAACGGTCAATGCGAGATTCCTCCGTGCTACGCACGTTCGGAATGACCCTTCGACGGTGCTCAGGGTGAGTGAAGCACTCACGGGCGGGAGAGAGCGGAGATCCTATGTAGCGCCATCCCTTCAGGGTGGCAGCATTTGCTCTTGAATTTGGAGCGACGCACGCAATCAGGAACAACACCAACCCATGCCACCCTGAAGGGATGGCGCTACATGAGCAGGTCACCGGCTATGCCAACGGCAGGAGATGCACTACAATGCCCCGCTTATGGCCAAACTAACTTTTCTCGGCGCGGCGGGAACCGTCACCGGATCCAAATATCTGGTGGAAGCAAACGGCAAGCGCCTGCTGGTGGATTGCGGACTCTTTCAGGGCGGCAGCGAACTGAAGCAGCGCAACTGGGAAGCTCTGCCCGAAGGTGCGGCGAGCATTGACTGGGTCATTCTGACTCACGCGCACCTGGACCACACCGGCTGGCTTCCGCGCCTGGTACAGCAGGGATTTAAGGGCCCCATTTTTGCCAACGCGGCCACGCGCGACCTGTGCAGCATCCTGCTGCCCGATTCAGGGCACCTGCAGGAAGAAGACGCGGAGCGAGCGGAACGCAAGGGCTACAGCCGCCACAAGCCCGCGCTGCCGCTCTATACGGAAGAGGACGCGCGCGCGGTGCTCAGCCGCTTTGTGCCGAATCCGCGGGCCGGCCTGTTCGCCATCAGTCCGGGATTCGCCGTGCGGCAGCACGACGCCGGGCACATCCTCGGCTCGGCCAGCCTGGAGCTGACGATCACCGAGGGCGGCAAGCAAACCGTGGTCCTGTTTTCGGGCGACATCGGCCGCTATGACCAGCCGATATTGAAGGACCCCGAGCCGCCCGTGCCTGCGGACATCTTGCTGTGCGAGACGACCTACGGCGACCGCGACCACCCGGGCGATTCGCCGTATGACGAGATGGCGAGCGTGATCAACCGCGTGGTGAAGCGCGGCGGCGTGATTGTGGTGCCGGCCTTCGCCGTCGGGCGCACGCAGCTGCTGATGTACGTGCTGCGGAAACTGGAAGACGCGAAGAGGATTCCGCAGCTGCCGGTGTTCGTGGATAGCCCCATGGCCATCAATGTTACGGGGCTTTATTTGAGCCACCACGAGGACCACGACAAGGATTTCCAGAAATTGGAGGACGGCGGCGACCCGCTGAATGTCCACTCGGTGCACATGACGCCGACGGCGGAGGAATCGAAGAAGATTAACGACGTCAAGGACCCGTGCATCATTATTTCGGCAAGCGGGATGGCTACCGGCGGGCGCGTGCTGCACCATTTGGCGCAGCGCCTGCCCGATGCGAAGAACGCCGTGCTGCTCGCGGGGTTTCAGGCCGAGGGCACGGGCGGGCGCGCGCTGCTCGACGGCGTGAAAATGTTTCACGTTTTCGGGCAGGAGGTTCCGGTGCGCGCTGAGATTGTGGATATGAAACAGTTCTCCGCGCACGCCGGGCAGAGCGAACTCGTGCGGTGGATTTCAGGGTTTGCGAAGCCGCCGAAGATGACTTATCTGGTGCACGGCGAGCCGGCCGCCGCGAGCGCGTTTCAGAAAGTCCTGAACGCGCGGCCCGGTTGGGTGTCCAAAATTGCACAGTATCGGCAGACGGTTGACCTTAACAATACTTAGCTTGCCTTATGGGCATGGAGATATGCTAGACTCCGGACAATCGAGGAAGTTCCCTGTGCCGCGACTCGGACGTATCGCCGGCCTCCCAGCAGCACTGCTGCTCCTAGCGGCAGCATCCTCCGCGCAAATCCTGAATGGCAGTGCCAGCGGTGGTGGAAACCCGCTGAAAGTGCCCGCGCCTGTGATCGGCACCGTCAGAACCCAGGACGGGAACCTCGAGATGCGCACGATCAAGGTCGAAATCTGGACCGTCGGCGGAACTCCCGTGGATACGGCGTACACCGATTCCAAGGGGTCGTTCATTTCGATGGCGCTGAATCCCGGGGAGTACATTGTCAAAGTAAAAGTGGATGGCTTCGAGGAATACCGTGAAGAAGTCACCCTCATGGGCCGCCCCGGCGTCACCCTTTACATCATGCTGAAGAAGGCGCGCGGGGAGTTCAATACAACTGCGCCGGGGAACGCGATATCCGCGCGAGAGCTGAGCCTGCCGCAAAAAGCGCAGGACGAGTTCCACAAGGGGCAGGAGGCGCTTTTTACACGGCGCAATCCGGCGGAGGCCATTCCGAGCTTCGAGCGGGTGATTGAAATGGCGCCGGACTTTTATGAGGCGTATTACTACGTCGGCGTCTCGCAGATGAAGCTCGGACAATTCGCCGATGCGGAGGCCTCCTACCGGAAGTCGCTGGCTGTCAGCCAGGACCATTTTGCGGAGCCGTGCATCACGCTGGCCTCCATGTTCGCGGATCAGAGAAGGTTTGTGGAGGCTGAACCGCTGGCGCGGCAGGGGCTGCAGATTTCGCCCGACTCATTCCGGGGACATTATGAACTGGCCCGCGCTCTCCTGGGCGAGGGCCGGGTGGCGGATGCCGAGTTGAGCGCGATGGAGGCTCAAAAACGCCAGCCGAAATTCGCGCGCCTCTATGTGCTGCTGGCCAATATCCACATCAAGCAAAAGAAGGACGAGGCTGTGCTCGACGACCTGAATAACTACCTGAAGCTCGATCCAACAGGCCAGTACAGCGAGCAGGTCAAACAACTGAAAGAAAAGACAGAACTGGCACTTGGGCGCTCCTCTACAGTGCCCCCCATCCAGCAATAGCCCCCCGCTCTCTTCACCCCCCCAAAGCCCCTTTCAATGGCCTTGAAAGTGAATACTTACAAATTGAGGAAATTTTCAAAAATATCTTGGGGAGATAGAAACTTTTGGCAGGGTTGCTGCGTCTATATAAGCAAGACCACTCGCGGGGTAGGAAGCGACCTCCATAGGGCAACCGACCGTCCGCTTCCTACCCCTTCTCTTCCCGTCCGTTCGCTGTCCAAATCCAATAAATGGAATCCGATTTACCGCCGGCACGCTGATTCCCGACTATGGAACCGTGGCCAGATTTATCGCCGCATGCGACCGCGGCATCGCCGGCATCTCGATGGCCTTGAGGCCGATGACAAACATCGGCAGGGGCGCCACGCGGCCCCAGCGGTTCACTTCCCACTTCGCGCGGATAAACTTCATTTCGGGGCGAAAAGTCAGATCGAGAACCATGCGGGATTCTCCGCGGTAAAACTGTTGCGGGAGCTTGATGATGGGCCTCGCGCCCCAGTTCTGGCCGTCGGCAGAACCCCAGACGGAAACGTCGAGCGCTTCCTGCTCGATCTGATCGAGGACGTCGAGCACGCAGAGAAAAGTGCGCGTTGCCGAGCCGGAAATGTCGTGGGCGGCGCCGTCACCATTCGCTTCGACGCGCGTGCCGCTGGGAATGAGAGCCAACTCCGAAGCCATCAGCCATCCCTCCGAGGAACCGCGGGAATTCTAGCATACGCGGGAAGATTCTTGCCGCCAACAGATTACCGAGGACGAATATTTGTGAGGCGCTCGGCGGCGGCGCGAAGTGTTTCGTCCTTCTTGCAGAAGGTGAAGCGGACGAGCGATTTCCCGTCGGCGGGATTGTTGAAGAAACTGGAGCCGGGGACGACGGAGACGCCGACCTGTTCCACCATGTAGCGGGAAAAGGTCACGTCGTCGGGATAACCGAAGGCGGAGACGTCGGTCATGATGTAGTAAGCGCCGCGCGGGACGAAGCAGCGGAATCCGGCGCGCGTGAGCATATCCACGGTGAAATCGCGCTTCGTGAGATAGGTGCCAGAAAGCTTCTCATAGTAAGAATCGGGCAAGGAGAGCGCGATGGCTCCCGCTTCCTGCAATGGGGCGGCGGCGCCGACGGTGAGGAAATCGTGCACCTTGCGGATGGCGCTGG
>JBGOTC010000084.1:0-10047 GCA_041476305.1 Terriglobia bacterium | reverse complement strand
TTCCATCGCGGCCGCATCAGTTTTGAGGTTGATCGATTATTCGAAGGAGGCGTGACATCGCGGTTCCTGCCCTATCTGGGGATGGGTACCGACGCCGCCAATGGACAAGTGCTGCTGCGCGACGGTGAGATTGACATCGCGTGGAGCCATAAGAAGTCCCGCGGAATGATCCGCGAACAAGAGGAAGCGATGAAACGCTTGAGCAGCGCACTCGGCGGAAAATACGTCACTAGCCTTTTGTGGCGTTGGCCGATTCGCAAACTCCTGACCGCACATCCACTCGGCGGGGCATTTTGCGGAGAAAAGCCGGAGACGAGCGTGACCAACGCGAAGGGGGAGGTGTGGGGCTACCCCAACCTTTACGTTGCGGACGGGTCTCTGATTCCCACGGCACTTTCGGTGAACCCTTCGCTGACCATCAGTGCGCTTTCCGAACGGGTAGCGTTCAACATCATTCATGCGCGGGAAATGATGTCGGGGGACGGGAAGACACCCGTGAACCACTGATGGAGGTTGATTTCAACGGGCATTGAGCGAGTGCGGCGAGCACGATGAGCGAGAAAAACTACGAAGCGATTGTCATCGGGAGCGGGTTTGGAGGGGCCATCACGGCCTGCCGCCTCTCCAAGAAATGGCCGGGCGGCAAAGTACTCGTGATCGAGCGCGGCAAGCGATACCCCATGGGGTCCTTTGCGCGCACGCCTCACCACATGGCGCGGAATTTCTGGTCTGTCAGTTCGGAAACCACAAAGCGCCCCGACCACGTGAAGCGGGCGGCGCGCGGCGGAGACCTCCACGGGATGTTCGACGTGCGGAATTATGATCACATGGACGTGGTGATGAGCGCGGGGCTGGGCGGCGGCTCGCTGATTTACGCGAACGTGTTCATGCCACCGCCCGCGGAGGTGTTTGAAGATCAGCGCTGGCCGCAGTCCTGCAAGAAGCCGGAATTGGAACCATACTTCAAGATTGTGAAGGGTGTGCTGGGGTCGCGCCCGGTCCCCCAAACGAGCGAGCCGCGCCGGCGGCTGGTGAAGACGGAACTTTTCCAGAAAGCTGCGAAGCTGGCAAACCGGAAATCTGACCTGGTGGATATTAATGTGTTTTTTGGAAATGACTTCGCCAACCCGCTGCCCATCGGCGAGCAGACGAAGAACCGCTTCGGCGCGCTGCAGACCTCGTGCACTTACTGCGCGGAATGCATCGTGGGCTGCAACTATCACGCCAAGAACACTGTTGATCTCAACTACCTTTTCGTCGCGGAGAACTATTTTCAAGCCGAGATTCAAACGCAGCGCATGGTCGTCAAAATTGTTCCGCGCGACCAAGGCGGCACGGATGACCCGAAGGCAGATGGAACGTACGGATACCGCGTTTACTCCGTTGACCTGAGCGATGCGCGGCATGAAATGATTTCCGCCACGGCGACGCGCGTGATTGTCTCCGCGGGAACTCTGGGGTCAACAGAGTTGCTGTTGCAAGCCAAGGAGAAATGGAAGACCCTGCCGCGAATCAGTGGAAAACTTGGCCAATCTTTTTCAGGCAACGGAGATTTCCTCTCTTTTGTCCTGGGTACCGGCGAGCCCGCAAACCCGAACTATGGCCCCACCATCACCCAGCGGACGGACATGAACTTGTACGAGCGATTCGATCCGATGCGCGCCTTTCTGCTCGAGGACGCCAGCTACCCATCGCAAATCGCGTGGCTGGTGGAGGGAATCAAACCGGGATTTCTGTGGCTTGGCCCCCTGTGGCGGGCGCTCAAGGACGTGCTCAAGAAACTCTGGGGAGGAAAGTCCCTGGGCTCCATCGGGTTCGCTATCTCCGACATCCTCGGTGAAGACGTTTCGTTTCACACCTGCGTGTTGCTTTGCATGGGCCTGGACCGCTCGAATGGCGTCATGACTCTGGATGCGAATCACAATCTCTCCATCGCGTGGCCTTACCAGGACAGCTTGCCGCTCTACAACGCGATCCTGGAAGCGGGCAAGGATTTTTCCAAACACGTCCAAGGGCACAATCCCGTTGCGCTGCCAACATGGTACCGGCCTGCTCGCAAGAACATCACCGTCCACCCCCTGGGAGGGTGCATACTTGCAGATTCCGCGGCAGGGGGCGTGACCAGCGCCGATCCCAGGACCTTTGGACAGGTGTTTGGGTACAAAGGGCTCTATGTTGCCGACGGATCGCTGGTGCCAACCGCCGTGGGCGCGAATCCCGTGGCCACCATCTCCGCCCTTTCGGAGCGCGTCGCGGAAGGGATTACAGGAATCGCACCGGATGACACACTAAGGTAACAAGTGATCCGCAGGATAGTCTGACCAAGCCCTCGCTTTCCATCCGCCTTATCTTTTCAGACGCAGGGGCTGAATCTCGTTCCGAAGACGGGGGAAATCTGATTCAGAATATGGTCTCTGGCTATCGGAAGACTGAAATGACGACAGAAGGCCACACAAACGAAGAGTCCCGGTCTGGTACAGACCGGCGCAGAAGCCGGAGACTGGTCTTAACAGTGCCGGTCACACTGGAGTGGACGAACTCCCGTGGCGAGGCGGTTCAAGATCAGGCGACCGCCCGGGATGTCAGTATCAACGGTGCACAATTGGAACTGTCCGTCGGCAAGCAAGCCCCCGCCGTGGACAAGGAAATCACATTGAAGAGCGCATTTTCCGGGGAGATCGCCCAGGCCCGTGTGGCTCGGGTGAAGCGCCTGGCCAGTGGAAAGCTGGATCTCCTTGCGGTCGAGATGCTTTCCCCCACGCCGACCTTCTGGGGTTTGACATTTCAATTGCAACAGTCGATGGCGCAACTCTTGGAAATTGAGAATGCATTTCAGGCACGGATGAAGGATGTCGATTTCCGTGTACTTCGGAGCCTCGCAGAATCTGTCGAGCAGCTGCGAAAAATTGCCTCCATCGTGCAGGAATGGCAGGAGTTACAGGTTGCCAGGAAAAACGCCTACTCCGTCCTCGACGCGTTGTCGAGTGCACGAATTCAAAGGGCGACACAACTCCTGCGCGACATAACCACTGACATTGACTGCAATGAACTCTCCCCGTATGAGGGAGAACTTACCCAATTTGTTCAGGCCGTGGAGCGCCTCTACGACAGGATGACAAGCGGTCCACGAGTAGCGCGCGATCCGCGGTAGTGTTCCTCATTGAACCTGTACTTGGGTACAGCGTTTCGATTCGACACATCCAAGGGCATTCGGGCTTTCAGGTCGTCTCACAATCCCTCATATTCGGTTTTCGCCTTTGCGGGTGCCGGTCAGTCAGAATGCATGGGCGAGTTTGGATGGAGAGTCTAGGTCTTGCTTTCAGGCGGCGCACATGAAGAGCACAAAGAGGAAGAAGCTGGGAGAATCCCTTCGGGAACGAGGAAAAATATCACCTCAGGACCTGGCGGGCGCGATTGAGGAGCAGTCCGGGAAAGCTGAACTTCTGGGCGAACTTCTATTGAGGCGAGGACTAATTTCGAAGGACGACCTCATTTTGTCGCTGGAGGAAATCTCTCAGATACCCTACGTTGATGCTTCGTCGGTGACCGTCCACGCCAACGCCTTGAAGCTTGTGCCGGCCTGGGTGGCCCGGCGGTTTTGCGCGCTTCCCATCCAAATCAAGAACAGAAAGCTGGAAGTGGTGATGCTGGAACCACACGCCCTGACAGCGCTGACAGAACTCACGTTCGTCGCGGGCATGGACATTGCACCGAGGTTCGGTCTTAAGACAGAGATAGAGGGCGCCCTGGACATGCATTACATGGGCAGCGGAGCAGAGACCAGCCAAGCCGACCAGGAAAGCAGCGCAAAGCCAAAGGTCGAATTCATCGCCACGAGCACGAGGCAGCGGACTTTGGACGCGATCCGGGAGGCGCAAGCGGAACTCCTCAATGTACCCACGCCCGCCGTGCGGCTTTTTTCGGATATTGTCGTTCAAGCGAGCAACAAGAAGGCCAGCGACATCCACATTGATCCGCAGACGATGGGCCCCGTCGTTCGCATCCGAGTTGACGGCATTTTGCGTGAACTTACGAAGATCCCCCCATCCTTACAGAACGCGCTCGTTTCCCGCATCAAGATTCTCGCGGACATGGACATTGCCGAACGCCGGCTGCCGCAGGATGGCAGACTGCTGGTTTGTATAGGAGAGGAACGGCGTGACCTTCGCGTGTCCACACTGCCTACGCAATACGGCGAGAAAGTAGTCATTCGACTTCTGGATGGCGGATCTGCCTTCGTCCATCTGCAAGGGCTTGGCCTCTGGCAGGAGCAGGCCGATCTCCTGCTCCATCTCTTGAATCAACCGCAGGGAATGATCCTCGTGACGGGACCGACTGGCTCCGGGAAGACGACGACGCTTTACTCAGCGCTGAATATCCTGCGGTCGCGAGCACTGAACATCATCACCGTTGAAGATCCGGTCGAATACCAGCTCGACGGCGTAAACCAGGTGCAGGTGAATGAGAAGGCCGGACGCACGTTCGCGGTATCGCTGCGTTCCATCCTTCGCCAGGACCCCAACGTGATTATGGTCGGCGAAGTGCGCGACACAGAGACCGCCGAGATCGCGCTGCGCGCCGCGCAGACGGGCCATCTGGTGCTTTCCACGATGCACACGCAAGACAGCGTCTCTGCGGTGGCGCGCCTAATCGACTTGAACGTGCCGGCATTTCTTGTCGCTAGTACGTTGAGCGCGGTGATAGCGCAGAGATTGATTCGCAGGTTATGCGAGTGCCGCGAAGAAGTTGCGCCTTCGCCGGATTATATTGGGATGTTGCAAAGCACGGGCATCTCCGAAATCCTCCACAAGATGTATATCCCGTCCGGATGTTCTGCTTGTGATAACACGGGCTACAAGGGCCGCGTGGGCATCTATGAGATGCTCTTGTTCGACGATGCCGTGAACCACGTTGTCCGGGAGGGTGGCAGCCCTGGAGATGTTCGCAAGGTGGCCCGGGCGAACGGGATGAGGTCGTTGCAGGAGGATGGAATCCTAAAGGCAAGCATGGGACTCACCAGCCTCGAGGAAATCAGCCGCGTGATTTCCTTTGGCGTAGGCACCCACAACTCAACCAAGACTCACTCACGAGAATTGGCCGGACGATCCTAAAGTGATTCCATGAGCGAAGCCGGCTGCTTCTTGCCTTTGGTTGGAATGGGCGAAGCATGTCGGAGATTCTTCATCAGATACATCGCTGCATCCGCCGAAGACAACAAGGTATCGATCCGCTCGCCATCGGCAGGATAGATGGAAACCCCGACACTGACGGAAATCTTTGGAGTGCCGCCATCCTCCGCAATGCTGTCGCAAGTACGCTTGGCCACGAAATTCGCCGCATCGGCATCCGTTTCGGGCAGGACCAGAGCGAACTCATCACCTCCAAAGCGCGATGGCGTGTCAATTTCCCGGCAACCCATGCAGATTGCGTCGGCCACACGGCAAAGAGCCTGACTGCCAATGACGTGGCCGTGAAGGTCATTGATCTGCTTCAAGCCGTCTAAATCAAATAACAAGAGACCAAATTCCCGGTCGGTCCGCTTGGAGCGTTTAATTTCGCCATCGAGGACGTCCACCAGTTGCCGATAATTGGCCAGGCCGGTTAGGGGATCCTTCGCCGCCTGTTGCCGCAAATGATCCTCGAGCTCGCGCTGTCTTGTGATGTCCTCAGCGATGACTTCATAGCCGTCCATCGCATCTTCTTCGGAGCTGACTTTGCGCCCCGTCAGGCGGATTTTCAGGGTACCCCCATCTTTGCGGGTCCAATCGACTTCCACGGGATCGACGCGGCCTGACCCGCAGTGGTGGAAAAGTATTTGGGACAACATATGGGGTTCGCAGATCCTCGGCGAGGAGTGGTTCAACTCAAGGAGTGCTTCTTTGGAGGCATAGCCAAGCATGGTCGCCAAGGCCTGATTCACATCCACAAACGCGCCATCCGTGCTGCAGCGGCAGATCCCGTAGGTGAGATTGCCCACCAGCGCGCGGTAGTGCGCCTCCGAGTGCCGCAGCATTTTCTCTGCCCGATCTCGCTCGCCACGCAGGCTGTGTTCACTCAGGGCGCGTCGAATGGCGACGGGCAGATGGCCGATGTGTTCCATTTCAATACAATCAGCGACGCCCTTCGCGAGAAGCCCCGCGACTGTTTCGCGACGCATTTTTCGCGTCAAGAAAATCAGGGGGACCGAACCTGTATGAGAGACAAGATCCGCGGCCTGGCAGCCAATTCCATCGGACCGAGGATATTCAGCCAGAATAATGTCGTAAGTCTGTGTGCGTATTTGATGGTCAAACTCCTCGGAGGTCGAGGCAAGGTCGGCCCTGACTTGAAAATGCACATACTCCAGTTCCCGGAGGCAGCGCTTCACGTCCGGAGGGTCGCAGTGGGCAAAAAGGACACGCAAGAGAGGGTGCCTGGACGCAATCTCGCTTCTTGGCTGAGGGGGCCGGAGGCCGCGGCCGGACTTATTATGTGTCTGAGTGTGCATAGACATGGCTCGGCGGAGCTATCGGGAAAGGTCTTTGTTTCCCCCGGCCTACCCAGTGTGATCCGCAGAGGTGTTCCGACTTGAAACATACAGGCATGCCAGGAGGATGACTGTCTAATTTTGTACACTTTCACAAATATATAACTCACATAAAGATTCTCGCCCAATTCTTCAAGCTCTCCGATGGAGGACGGCTGCCTATCTGTGATGGGAACCAAGTGCAAAGGAAGGACCGGCCAGTGCAGTTATGTTGCGGGTCAGCGAGGGGAATTATTTATTCGTGCAGAACAACGCTCATGAGCGAGGAATTGATTTGGAGCCCGCCGTTATACTTAATGAATCCCATTTTCTTGAATTTGTTCATGAAGAAATTCACGCGGGAGCGTGTTGTGCCCACCATTTCGGCGAGCATCTCCTGGGAAACCTTCGGGAGCACCGCCTGGGGGATGTCCTCCTTGCCATAGCGCGAAAGGAGCAGCAAGGTGCGTGCCAGGCGTTTTTCACTGGAGTTGAAAAGTTGATCGATGAGGTCTTCTTCGATGCGGAGGTTCCTGGCCAGCATGAAGGAGATGAAGCGGTCGGAGAGCTCATGTTCCGCGTGGAGTGCGCGGGTCATTTCCTTCTTTTCAATGACCAATAACGTAGCCGATTTCATGGCACTCGCTGTGCCAATGCGGATGGGCTGACCCGTGAGGCACCCTTCGCCAAAGAAATCGCCAGGCCCCAAGATCGCGACAACAGCTTCCTTACCCACCTTGTTAACGACCGACAGCTTCACTGATCCTTCCTGGATATACATGACAGTTTCGGCGGGATCACCCTGCGAGAAAATTGTTTCGTTCTTCGCAAATTTGGCGAGCTTGCGGGCGATGCCAGCCGAATCAAGGAATTTCTGGGCGCTAAAGGCATGCTTGTTATTGAGTTTCATGTGCTTGCAGACGCCAAGTCTGCGTAATTGAAGGGAGATTCATCTTAGCACTCTTGTTCTCGCATGCAAGAGGAAGAAGAGGGAGGTGTCCATAACAGGACAGTTATGGGAGAAGGGTTCCACTAGGATGGGGCCTCATGCTGTCGGCAAGAAGGAGCGAACCATGCTTGGAACTGTACTGGTCGTAATTCTAATTCTTGCGCTGATCGGGGCACTGCCACGGTGGGGACATAGCAGAGAGTGGGGATATGCCCCCACCGGAGGGGTCGGACTCGTCCTCGTCGTGATTGTTGTTCTCGTGCTTCTGGGACGCCTCTGAAATTGAGTGGTGTCCATGGAAGGGCCGGATTCTCTCCTAAATCCGCCATTGGTGATTGAGTAGGGGGTCGAAGAATGGATGAATCAAAGCGCCGGGCAATCCAATTTCTCGAAAAAGAGATCAAGACTTACATTGCGTTGGCTTTGTACCTGTCCAAAGAGGGCATCAAGGAGAGGGTGCCACTGGGGGACAAGGAAGTGATCATTGGGCCCCGGTACTACAAGGACAGGATGCGAGAGGCCAGGACCCTCGTAAACGATCTCAGGAAGCCGACGTAGGGCCGGTCCTTGATTCGCGGGGATTCAAAGTCAACAGATTTGAGCAAAGCCGGAGGGTACCCTCCTGAAAAGAGAGCAAAGAAAATGAAACCAATCACGATGGCGGGAATCCTGCTGGTTGTTCTGGGGGCGCTGGCGCTGGCATACCAGGGAATCAATTACACACGGGAAAAGCCAATCCTGGATATCGGCCCCATTCACGCGACGGCCGAGACGCAAGAACACTTTCCCCTCCCACCCATCCTCGGAGGGTTGGGGCTTGCGAGTGGGATCATTTTGCTCGTCGTTGGAGCGAAACAAAAAAACAACTGAAGTTCTCTGTTGGGGGAAGCCCGTGACTGGACAGCAGCCGGAGAATTCTTCCCGACCCATGGCGTGGTTCCAAGCGCCCAACAAAGGTTCCGGGGAGAGCCAACTTCCGCAACCGCAACACTGATCCATGGAGGTCAACGATGATTCGTAAACCGATGTTTCGCAAATCAATTATCTTTGCCGGGTTGGGACTGCTTGCCGCAACAGCGATTTACGCGGCTACCAACAAGGAACAAAAGCGGCTCCAAAATGCCGGTGTGGTGATGCAGGAGATCATGAACACACCGGAAAACATTCCGCAGGAAATCATGGAAAAAGCGGAGTGCGTAATTGTTTTCCCGAACCTGATCAAGGGCGCCTTCATCGTCGGCGTCAGCTACGGCCGCGGGGCCATGGTTTGCCGCTCGGGATCGGATTTCAGAGGTCCCTGGGGCGCGCCGGCCATGTATGCGCTGGAAGGGGGAAGCGTGGGATTCCAAATCGGCGGACAAGCAACCGACCTGGTGCTATTGGTCATGAATCATCGAGGCGTGAATTCGATTCTCGAGAGCAAGGTCAGACTGGGCGCTGATGCCTCCGTCGCGGCAGGTCCGGTGGGCCGCGATGCTTCCGCAACTACGGATGCGTACATGCGAGCGGAGATTCTCAGTTACTCGAGGTCGCGCGGTCTTTTTGCCGGCATCTCTCTCGAAGGCTCCTCTCTTCGGCCGGATAATGACGCCACTCAGGACGTCTATGGCCGCAAGCTCACAGCAAGAGAGATCGTGATCGGCGGAAAAGTCCGCACGCCTATCTCCGGCCGCCAGTTGGTTGCCGTGCTGCAGAAGTATTCACCGCGGAACGAATCGAAGGCTGCCGCGAGCAAATAAGAGAATAAGTCCGTGCCGCTCTTCCCTGTGAGAGCAAATTGTGCCGCACAGGGGAGAGCGGATTTGACGCGTGTTCAATAGCGAACAGACTCACCGGGCAACTTCCCGCAACCTATCAACGAACCGAAAATCCTCTGAGGAAATCACCAGTCAAGGAGCAAAGCGAAATGCATCGAACATCAAAGTATTTAGGAACATTCCTGTTGACCGCCGCGCTGGTTGGACCGGCGGCAATGGGAGCGAATGCGAGGCAACAAGACAGCCGCCAGGGAACGGACACTCATCGCGACAACAGGGGCAATGGAGACAACCGCGAGGCCAGGCGAGTCTATGATGAAAGCCGCCGCGACTGGCACGAATGGGACGACAGCGAGGATCGCGCCTACCGTCAATTTCTGACGGAAAGGCACAGAGACTATCGAGATTTCTTCCAAGTGGATGTGAGAGGCCAGCGAGACTACTGGACTTGGCGCCACAGCCATCCAGACCGAAACCCAGGTGGAGTTAGTTTCGGGTTCACCTTGCGGTTCTTCGATCGCTCGCGGTCAAACTGGCACGCGTGGGATGACAACGAGGACCGGGCCTACCGGCAATACCTTTCGGAAAACAACAGGCCGTATGCTGAGTTTTCAACCGGGAGCAACCAACTTCAAGATGACTATTGGAATTGGCGAGTCAGCCACGAAGGCGGCAATCCGGGCAGGTACCGCGTCCGCTACTACGATCAAGTCACTCGCGATTGGCATGACTGGAACTCCGAGGAAGAAAACGCCTACCGTCAGTTCCTGATGGAGAGGCGCAGGAACTATCATGACTTCTCGCGAGCCGACGTCCGGGAACAAAGACAATACTGG
>JBGOTC010000083.1:0-10239 GCA_041476305.1 Terriglobia bacterium | reverse complement strand
CTAATCGCAAATCCTTCATGATTGTTTGTGCGAAATATCCAATCACACTTCGATAATCGGCAATACCTGCAGTGTCCAGGATCGTAGTGTGAGTGATCTCTCCGGTGGTGACGTCCTTGAAAACGATTTCCCGCTGTTGTTCCTCACTGAACTGCAGATACGCAACGCTCTGATGTCCCATCGCGGTAATATCCAACGCGCTCAGGTTCTTGTATTCTCGATAGACGCGCGGTGTCAGCACGGGTATTTCAATGTCCAGTTCCTCGATATCTTTCTTTTCGTTTTCTTGATCGACCTCGACAACTAGGGGGGTTTTTGCATCCGTGCCCTCCCCCATCGGCTTTCGTTCCAACACGACGCCCTCAGCCTGAATCGATTCCACAAAATCCATGAACGCATCAGTGCCGACCACGCTTACGTATTCCTCCACGCCACCGGGGTACATCTTTCGCAAGCCCCGCCCAAGCGTCTGTTCAGGCAGAATATTGCTTGGCGCGGAATAAGCGCGAAGCCCCACAATGGTCGTGACGTTTCGCACGTCCCAGCCCTCTTTGAGGACCATGACTGAGATGATGGCTTTGTACGGACTGCCAAGCCCGTCAATCGAACTGGCCTGTTCGCGAAGTCTATCCAACTCTTCCTTGCTCTTTCCTGAGGCAGATTCCGAAATCTCACCGTTGCTCTTTGTGTGAATGACCAGGACAGCGTCTTTGAGATCGGGATAGGTGCTTTCCAGGTATTCGGCCACGTCATCGCAATTGCGCGTGTCGTCTGTCATCACGAACAAGATGGCTTTCTTTCCGAGCTTCTCATGTTCGGTAAACGCCTTTCGCCACTCGATTACGCCCAAATGAATGTAGTCGGCATATTTCTCCGTGAACTTTGAGCTTTGCCGTTCCACCAATTTTGCCCGGCTCGGGGCATCAGGCAGCACGGGATGCTTCACGACATTTTGCGAAATGGCTTCCACGAGAGGGTAATCGGCGATCGTCTGTACGAAAATCGCGCCGTTGTTGTGCCTTGGAGTGGCCGTCACGTCCACCTGCAAGGACAGGGCGGAGTCCTTCTGCTTCAAGCGATTGTGAATATCTTCAATGGATTTAAACCATGCCATGCGTGGATCGTGAATATGATGAGCCTCATCATTTAGCACTACCAGCTCTTGAATGTCGCGCACGATCATTCCCAAATCTACTTTGGAATCTGTTGTCGCCCCCGTCGGTCGCTTTCCGAGAAAGTAATCTGAGGTGTCCTCATCGTTGGGGGAGGCAGGGATATCGTCTCCGGAATACACGCGATGAATGTTGGTCAAGAAGATGTTTCCGGTCGGACGGGTGATGCGCACCTCATCTTGCACGTGAAGGGTCAGCTGAAAATCGTCTCGCCAGTTGTGCCCGCCCACGCCGTCATCCGGCAAAACTGGATCGTCCTTCAGAAAAATACGTAAACCTTGGAAGTCCTTGTAGATGCGATCTAGAACGATAATGTTTGGAGCTATCACAAGAAAATTGCGTGCCAAGTTCGAATCAGGTTCATAGAGTTTGTGAAAAAAACTCCACGCTAGCACAAGGCTCAGTACTTTTGTCTTTCCGGTGCCGGTTGCCATCTTTACTACGAATCGCCGCCAGGTCTCATCAAACATGCCGCTTGAAACCAAGCCGCTACTATCGAAGCGCATTATGTCGAATTTGTCCTTCACGCCAATCACGTCGTACAAATAGATGATTGTCTCCAGCGCCTCGCGCTGCGCAAAATAATATTGGAACTCTGCCATAGTGCCGTCACCTCGCGGCATTAAGTGCGACGTATTGAACCACCAATTGAGCAGGCTCTTGCTTGTATCTGTCGCCCCGGCGTACCAGCTATCCCGCCACATTTTCACTTTTTTGCGCAGCTCCGCAACCATCGGTGGAATCAACTTATCAGAACTCGACTCCCTCAAGGCTTCATCCGCCGGAAACCACCGGATGCTTGGATCCAGAATTACATAAGGCGATTCCGGGAAATTGGGATGCAGCGCCATTATTTCTTTCCCCCAACGCTGACTTCGACAATCGTCATCGTGTCATTACCAAAGATGTCTACTACTTTGATGGCAAGCTTTCGCCTGCCAGAAGGGCATTCGTGGAATACGCTTTTCAATTCCAGTAGGCGGTCTTGCTTGGTCCGAAAGGACTGCCACTCGTTTTCAAAAACATAATCCCCTGTCCAAACCTCTTCATATTCGTCGAGTTGAATCTGTGGAGGTTCAAGTCCACCGATCGATGTCTGGCCGGGAGGCATTTTCTTCACACGAACGATTTCCCGTTTGCTCTCAAAATTGAAATCCACTGCCCAATAGTCAATCCAGTCCGTCCACTTTTTCGTTAGCCGTTCGCGGCTGACGACACCTTTCTTGTCCTTGGCCACCTTTACGATCTGCCCTCTTTCCACCACAATCTTGCTGGAGTTGTCCTTGAGAGACGCTTCGGCAGCAGCAATTGAATCTTGCGAGTAGAAAACTGAGAAGTCGGTCAGCTCCACTGCCACACTGTTTTTCTTGACATGGGGCTTGACCTCAATCGCGGCTACATCGTGAAATACGACTTGGTTCTTTTCCACCGCCCGTCTGTCGAATACCTCAGCGGGGATGTACTTAGGGGAGATGTCAATTCCTTTGCCTCGGGCTTCGTCCAGTACATTGGGGAATAGCCCCATCTCGAATTCAAATCCGAGAATGTCCACACGCGTGATGTGCTTCCGGCGGCATTCAAGAATGACTTCTTCTACAAAAAGTCGAGTCACAGGGAGATTGACCGGCCCCACTGCCACCAATCGGCCACCCTTCTTGCCCTGGAAAGTCGTAAAGCCATCTGACTTCTCGGCGCGATAAGCGTGCAGGATAAGGTCAACGAAGGCGGCTTCCTTCTCGGCAAGCTGTTTCTGCTGATCGGCTTCGCGAAGGTTGGGATTGACACCGACATAGTGCTGGCGTTCGTACTTTCCCAAGTTCAGGATTTCAAAGGCACGATAATCCTTACTCTCAGTCTTCAACTCCCTCTGCACACCAATCATTCGCTTTCGCGTGGTGTGGATGGCGAATTTGCCAAGGTCGCTAACAATCCACTTTCGCCCTATTCGCTCCGCCACAGCGGCAGTAGTGCCGGAGCCACAGAAGAAGTCGGCTACCAGATCGCCTTCGTTGGATGATGCCTTGATAATTCGTTCGAGCAGGGCTTCTGGCTTTTGTGTACCGTAGCCAGTGCCTTCCTTTGCGACATTGTTTATCGGCGGGATGTCTGTCCACAAATTCGTGATTCTGGCGCCTTGAGACTCATCTAGGTAGACCTTCAAGTGTGGCCATTTTCCGCGTGCTGGCCAGTATATTTTCCCCTTCTTGTCTAATTCATCGAGATCAGCGGGCGGTCGGGCCCAATGCCGTCCGATATCCTTTGGATTTAAACCGCGCCACGGTTGCCCTGTGGCCCCCTGCGTCGTTCCAGCACCAGTCAAGTCGCCTCTGCGAAAACGACGACCATTGGGGTCTTGAAACCGATATTCCGAGGCAACATAATCTGGATTAAAAGGCACATAGAACTGATTCCAGACGTAGTGGTCTGCAGTTCTGGCATAGGCATGGATTCTGTCCGCAACGTTTCCGAAGAATTTGGTGTCCCCGTGTGCAGAGGTCCTCTGCCATGTTATTTCATTCAACGAACAGTCGGATCCGAATAGCTCGTCCATCACCACCTTAAGTTGAGCTCCGACATGCCAATCACAGTGCACATAAATGCTTCCACTATCCGAAAGTAAATCTCTCATTAGTGCCAAGCGTTCGTAAATCATTGCGAGGAAGCTATCAGCGCCCCTACCCCAAGTATCGCGGTACGCGATTTCTTCAAGGATGTTTTGTTTTTTAGTGAAAGTGTCGCCACCAATCTCGATCTCCATTGAAAAATCCAGCCCGACATCAAACGGAGGGTCGATGTAGATCAGCTTGAGCCCGCCCTGCTTTTCAATTTCTTCACGCAAGGGGCCGTTTTTCAAACTCGAGAGGATTAGCTTGTTGTCCCCCCAAATTAACTTGTTCGTCCAGCCTTTGAGCTGGCGTCCTCGTTCATCAAAAAGACCCGCCTGCAAAGCAGTGTCTGCTGGTTTTTCAGCGCGTGGCTCATCCACCTGCTCGATCAGCTGAAAGGGCAGTACGATATTGCAGACTTCATTCGTCTTGCCGTTCCAGACCAGTTCTACTTGTCGTTTATCTTCAAAGAGCAGGAAACGGAAATCCTCGGGAAGTGGTTTACCCTGTTCAAATAGGCGGTTGATGTCTCGTATTTCGTTATCGGTCAGTCGCATGGTTAGTCATTCCACCCGGTCAAATCCAGTCCCTCTTATATCATTCTGAGCAAGTGCAGCCCACCCCTTCCGCAATACAAGAAATGGGGCTCGGCCTCTTCCATCAGAAATCGATTGACACTGACTATAACTCTCTGGTAATATTCCCTGCAGTCCCCGACGAGCGTTTCGAATAGCCCTCTCGAAACCCCCTCCCCGAGCGCTGCAATTCATTCGAATCACCCTTATTTAATGCTGCAATTCGCAACAACACGAACCGGCGAGCCTCCAAACTCTTTGGATGCAGGCATTTGCACGGCCGACTGGAGCGCTCTCCAACTGCCGCATCTCAAGGTGGCATGGTTACCACTAACTAAACACTGTAAATCCATATGGCTCATACTCTTACGCAAAGGTGCGTCCGCAAACCCTTACGGCTCATACTCTTGCAAAAAGATGGGGGGGGTACCCCCCCACTCCGAGTGGAATATCCATGCTAGGCTCAAAGGACATCGAAGGGTCGCATGACAACTACTCACATCCTCCTGATGATCGGGTTTTATCTGGTCTTGTTCGCGGTGGTGGCGTATTTCACGCGGGCGAAAGCGCGGCGCATCCTGGGAGCGCTGGCCGGAGGAGCCGCGTTCGGATTCGTGGGGCTCGCGGCAATCGCGATGGGCGAGGCCCGGGGCTGGTGGGAAGTGCCGGTTGCAGCGGATCATTGCTATATGGACGCGGGGCTGCAGCAAATCGCACCCCGTCGTCCGGCACCCGCAGTTGCGGGTGAAAATCCCCCCATCGCCGCTCTTGTGTTAAACGAGCGGCAATTCAGCCATGCGGGACCTTGCGAATGGCTCTTCTATTCATTGCTCTGGCTCGGGTTCACTATTACGAGCGGGCCCACCTACCTGGTCCTCTGGAGAGTGGTGCGGCGCTTCGGCGGACGCGGGCTGGCGGTGTGCGTCCTGATCTCGACGGTCATCGGGCCGCCGCGCGACTACTGGATTGCTTCCATGTTTCCGGCGTGGATGACGTTCGCGCCGGGCGTCGCTCCCGTCATTGCCGACGCGGTTGTTTACGCGTTGCTGATCATTGTGGGGCACGTGGTTATGCGCGCGGTTGTTGGCCCGGCGCAGGGAGACGCGCTGGCACGGGGGGTTCCGCACGTATAGCACGTGCGGGCTGATGGCGTGCGAATCGCCTGCCTGCCGGTAGGCATGGCTACATCGACACAGCACTCAATAACGCCGTCCGAAGTGCTGGAGCGGCGCGGCACTAGAAGAAAGGAGGGGCAAGAGATAAATGCTTTTCTTTATCGCCCGTAAGGGCATGGCGCAGCGAAGGAACATGAACCCGCCGCGTAGGTGGCGCAACGCGTGCCCGATTTAAGTGGCCGCTCTGAAGAGCGGCCCTCCCTGAGGATGGCGGGACGAGCGGGCGCACTTTTCAAAGCCGTGGGAATCGGCTATAGTTACCGCTCGCCCTGTATACCGCACATATAGAATGTGCGGGCCGGTTTGCTCGCACATGGCGTGCGAGCGCGGACAGGGTGCGCGGTGCTGCAGCCCTGCCGCACTAGAAAAATTTCGCCGAAAACAGACAGGCGCCCTAAGGAAGAATCGCCATGAGCAACGTGCTGGATACTGTCGCCGTAAAGCAACTGCGCAAGGAACTGCCCGAATTTCGCTCCGGCGACACCGTGCGCGTGCATGTGCGCCTGAAGGAAGCCGACGGCGAGAAGGAAAAGGAGCGCATCCAGCCGTTTGAAGGCGTGGTGATCAGCCGCCGAGGGAAACAGGCGGGCGCGTCATTCACGGTGCGGCGCGTAAGCTTCAGCGTGGGAGTGGAGCGCATTTTCCCGCTGCATTCACCGAACATCAGCCTGATTGAAGTGGTGCGCCGCGGCAAGGTGCGCCGGGCGAAGCTCTTCTATCTGCGCGGACGCAAGGGCAAGGCCGCGCGGATTAAGCGCGCGGATCGCGTTGTGCTTCCGGGAGCAGAATCTTAGATCGCTTTTGTAGGGGCGGGTCTCAGACCCGCCCGCAGAGGCGCTTCTCGTGGCGTGCCACCCACGACCGGCGGTTTTTGTCCTGGCACTACAAGGGCAACTTGGCGCTAGCGCGAAAGATGGCTGGGGCGAAATTGTCAGCGGGCGGGTCTTAGACCCGCCCTTACGAAACCCAATGCCCGTGGCGTGGTAAAATCCGCGGCCAATGGGGCGACTTTGCAGTTCCCGCTACGAGCGGCTGGCGCGCCAGCGCGGCTGGATGCGCATCGCGGGAATTGACGAAGCAGGCCGCGGCTCCCTCTTCGGCCCGGTGGTCGCCGCCGCGGTGATCCTCAACCCCCGCCGGCGCATCGTTGGCCTGGACGACTCCAAAAAACTTTCCCCCGCGCGCCGCGCGATTCTCGCCGACCGCATTCGCCAGCACGCAACCGATTTCTGCGTCGCGCAGATTGACGCTTCGCGGATTGACGCCTGGAATATTTATCAGGCCAGCCGGCAAGCGATGCTTGCGGCGGTTTCCGGATTGAGCGTCGCGCCGGATTACCTGCTGGTTGACGCGATGGAACTGGATTTGCCGCTGGAGCAGAAGTCGCTGATCCACGGCGACGCGCGGTCGGTCTCCATCGCGGCCGCTTCCATCCTGGCGAAGACGGAGCGCGACCGCATGATGGACGAGTTCGCGCGCGAGTATCCGCACTACGGGCTCGGACACAACCGCGGCTACGCGACCGCGGACCACTTGGCGGCGCTGCGCGAGCATGGGCCTTCGCCGCTGCACCGGCACTCGTTCGCGCCGGTGCGCGAGGCGACGTGCTGGTCGGCTTCCGCGTCCCAGACTCCCCTGCCGCTGACGGCGCTGGAACCCCAGTAAAACTGGCCTTTAGTACCAATTACTGCCTCGCGGCATACCCCTTGCGATTCGTTGACGACCCCCTGACCGCATGCTAGCGTCGAAATGTCTTCTCCTGGTCTGCCCTCTGCGGCTCCCCTGCCCGCAAAGCGGGAGCGCGGGCCGCCCTCTCAGGGAGTCAGAAGAGAAACTGCGAATGGCATACAGCAAACTCAAACACGTGGAAGCGGCGCAGAAGCAGCTCGGCGCAGGCAGAGTGGCGAACGCCATCGCGGAATATCAGCTGATCCTGAAGCGCGAGCCGAACGATCAGGTGACGCTGATGACCATCGGCGACCTCTACGTGCGGCAGGGCGAAACTTTCCAGGCCATCGAATATTTTGAGCGACTGGCGCAGATCTTCGTGCGCGACGGATTCCTGGCCAAGGCCATCGCGATTTACAAAAAGGTGGCGAAGCTCGCGCCGGAAGAGACCAAACCCCTCGAGAAGCTGGCCGACCTTTACGTCCAAAGCGGAATATTGAGCGAGGCGCGTCCGCTGTTCCTGCAACTGGCGGAGGCGCACCTGAAGGCGGGGCGTCGCGAGCCCGCCGCGGCACTCCTGCGGAAATTGCTGGAAGCGGAACCGGATAATTTGCGCGTGCAGATGCGGCTGGCGGAAGTGCAGCTGGCCATGGGGCAGAAACAGGATGCGGCGCACACGCTGCTCACGTGCGCCGAGCGTCAACTGGAACACCGCGACCCGGAAGAGGCGCTGAAGCTGGTGAACCGCGCGCTGGAGCTGGCGCCGGAGAGCGTCCCGGGGCGGATGATGAAGGCGCGGGCGCTGGCCGCCTCAGGAAAGCACACGGAGGCCGCCGCGCTGCTGGAATCGTTGCCGGAGATTGAGACGGGGAACGAGGCCGCGGAACATCTGCTCGACTTATATCTGCAGGAAGAGAAGACCGGCAAGGCGCTGGAGCTGGCGGCGCGCGTGCTCTCGCACTCGCAGGAGAACAAGCGAACCGCGTTGGCGCGCAAGGCCGTGAACGCCATGCTGGAGGGCGAACACATTGCCGCGACGCTCCCGCTGCTGGATTCGCTGCGGCAGGCGATGTCCGCGCAGGGTGAAACGGAAGCGCTCGCGCAACTGCTGCAAGCGGTAGCGGCGAAACTTTCCGGGCGCATCGAGCCTCTGGAATGGCTGGTGGAGCTTTACACGGTGGCAAACGACTCTTTCCATTTGCCGGAGGCGCTCAACCAGTTGGGGCAGGCCGCGGCGGCCGCGGGACACTTCGACCGGGCGCAACAGATTTATGAACAATTGCTGGAAAAATCGCCGGAAGACAAGAATTTGCGGCGCAATCTGGAACAGGTAAGGTCACGGCTGGGACTCCAGCCTCTGGCGGTCGTGGAGGAATCCAAACCTCCCATGGAGGAAGAGCAGGAAGCTCCCGCAGTTTATGAGGAGCCGGCGCTCGATGAGGAGACGCAGCAGTTCGTGACCGTTTCGCTGACCGACGTGGACCTGTTCTCAAGTTACGGGCTGACGCCGAAAGCGGTTGAGTTGCTCGAGCAGATCCTGGAGCGGGCTCCGCGATACACCCCGGCGATTGAAAAACTGCTGGACCTCTACCTGGGAGCCGGGGAGAACAAACGCACGGCGGAGCTGGCCGAGCTGTTGGCGCAGATCTATACCGAACGCGGAGACATGGCAAGAGCCGACCGCTTTGACGAGCTGCAACGGCGATTCCAGCGCGCCGCGGCGCTTGAACCCGAGCCACCCCCAGCGCCCGCGACCCCCACGGAATTTGCGCTGCCCTTGCCCGAGGCGGATTCCGAAGGGGAGCTCACAGCGCAGGGAGAAATGGAGCAGCCGGAGGAGGTTGCGGCGGGCGCGGCTGAAGATTCGGTCCATGAAGTGGACTTGTCGGACGAGTGGGCTTCCATCTCCGAGCAGCTCGGAGGAACTTCCGCGCAGACTGATGCGATCAGCGAGGCAGAGTCCGAAGCGGAGGCGGAGAGCGAGCCTGCGGGAGTGGAAGCAAACACCACTTCGTTCTCCCTGCAGGAAGGGCCGGCAGAAAAAGTTCCGGAATTGATTGGCGGCGCGGTTTCCAGCGCCGCTGAGCCACAGGAATACGAGCTGGAGCTGGTGGAGCGGGCGGCGCCGGCGATGAACGCGACGAGCGTTTCACCGATTCGCTCCCTGCCGAGCGCTGAAGAAAAGCCGCTGGACGATCTGGCGCAAGAGCTGGGACTCTCGCTTGAAGGATTCACGCCTACAGCTCCCACAGCGCCGAGCAACGGGGGCGCGCGCTTGAATGCGCCAGTGGATGCTGCCCCCGCCACCGCCGTCCCTGCCCCACCCTACGTTCAATCCGAGGGCGCTTCGGATCCGGGCGGGCCACTCTCCGAGATTTTCAACGAGTTCCGGGAAGAGCTGGATGAATTGAAGATGGATGAGGACCCGGAGACGCACTACAACCTGGGCATTGCCTACCGTGAGATGGGGCTGCTTGAAGAGGCCATCAGCGAATTCCAGAAAGTGGTGCAGGCGCACGACCACGGCAAGCCCTTCAAATACGCGATGCAGTGCTGCACGCTCCTGGCGCTGGCATTTATGGAGAAGGGCCAGCCGGAGATTGCGTGCTACTGGTACGACCGGGCGCTGCAAACGCCGGGGCTGGACCAGGAGTCCATCCTGGCGCTGCGTTACGACCTTGGAGTTTCCCAGGAGTTGGCGGGCCAGGCGGATACGGCGCTGAAAAGCTTTCAGCAGGTCTATGCCGTCAACATTGACTACCGCGATGTTTCCGACCGCATCCTGTCGCTGCGCCAGCGATGAATCCGGTTTGATGCCCCCGCGCCAATCTGCTAACTTCTAAACCAGACAGGCAAGACAGCTTCCAACCATGGACCGACTTTTTCGCGTACTGGTTATCCTGATTCTCTTCCAACTGGGAATCCTGCTGGTCTTTTTGCCGTGGATGAACCAGTGGGAACAGAACTGGTTCCTCTCGCGCTACCCCGAGCTGATTCGTTTCCTGTTGCATCCGGCGACTCGCGGAATGATTTCCGGGCTCGG
>JBGOTC010000082.1:0-10248 GCA_041476305.1 Terriglobia bacterium | reverse complement strand
TCCATTCGAATTTCCTTGAATGATGGTACTTTTTGTAACGCCGACACCGCGCCGCGCCGCACACGCGGTTGAACACTGCCCGGTCGGCAATTCCTTAACTTGTTCAGAATCAACAAGACTGTTTACTACTAAACAAACAGCCAACCCCTTTGGAATCAACAGTTACGTGGAACAACCGATCAGTATGAAAACAAACACTTTTAAGTCCTTTGGAATGCGCAGTTACACGATGTGTGTCTGTAAGTCCTCTAGATAGTGCAGTTACAAAAAAGGGGGGGGTGGGGGGTATCGTGGCATCGTTCATCAAGAACTAGCCAATGAAAACAAAGAAGTTACGGCCCATCCACCTGCGGAGAATTCGGGATGGAAGCTACTTGTGGTTCGTAAACCCGCCAGTGGGGAGGCTGGCGTCGTAGAGGCCGAAGGCCTGCTCGACATTGAGCTGGCGGAGATACATGAAGATCCTCACGTTGACGAGCACAGGGAGAATGAGCCGGAGAGCGGTGGGCCCAACAGCGCGGGAACTTTCTCCCATGACGTAGATGAGGAAACCAAAGCTCGCGGCAAGACTTTCTTTCAGAGACACGGGGCTGCAGCGAACCGCACCCCGTTGTCCCGCACTCGCAGTGGCGAGTGAAAACGCGCCGCCAGGATCAGAGCGGCCACGCGCGCCCAGCGCTGCAACTGCCAAATCCCGGCGCTCAGGGCGGCGAGCACCGCCGCCATGGGGATGGCGATGTAGGGATTGAATTGCGAGGAAAACAGGCCGCCCAGGAGCAGCGCGACGCCGCCAACGATATAGAGAATCGCGAGAATTGTGACGCCCACAGGCCGCTTCATGGACACTCCTCCAACGCGATTGGATTTACATCATGACGTCAGGCCGAAGAATGAGGATGAATGGGCGGGATGCTATAGGGAGCGGGCGTGGTTGTCAATCGGGGTCAATGAAGGATGTGGCGCCCGCGCTAGAACTTTCCCCAGAAGGCGAACGCCACGGCGCCGACGAGAAAGCCGAAAGAGACGGCGTGATTCCACCTCACGCTTTCGCCGAGGTAGGCCCGCGCGAAAACAACGAAGACGCAGAGGGTGATCACCTCCTGAATAATCTTGAGCTGGAAAGCCGAGAACTGGCCGTAGCCGATGCGGTTCGCGGGAACCTGAAAACAATATTCGGCGAAGGCAATCATCCAGCTCAGAAGGATGGCGGCGAAGAGCGGCGCCTTGCGGTATTTCAGGTGGCCGTACCAAGCGATGGTCATGAAGATGTTCGAGC
The DNA here is from genome assembly GCA_041476305.1 of Terriglobia bacterium. Lineage (GTDB taxonomy): Bacteria > Acidobacteriota > Terriglobia > Acidiferrales > UBA7541 > DASTCZ01. Next base: position 8,972 of record JBGOTC010000082.1, on the reverse strand, counting down.
ACAGGAGCAGGAGAATGGTTTTCATAGGTCGAAAATATTATCACGGGGGAATCGAGAGAATGGATTTGAACTTGGGTGGCGTCCCCGACGGGGCGCCAGCTATACTTCCCGGCGAGAATTTCGCCTGCGGCAGGCTCTAGGCCGTCCGGAATGGCGGCAAGTGTAGAAACGGCCAAAGACCGCGCCCTTGAGGACCAAAGGGCGCCCTTCGACTCAGCTCAGGGCGTTGGCGGCACCCACGGGCCAAGGCACAGGCAAAAGCGAAGCGGCCCGCCCTGCCTACCCTGCCTACCGGCAGGCAGGCGGCAGGCAGGCTGAAGGCAGGCTGAAGGCGAGCCCTACGAAGGCGGAAGAGGGCACCCAATCAGTGCAAGGTCTGGTAAAGTGCCTGAAACCCGTCCCTGACGGAGGCCGTAGAACCAGTAGAAGTGATATTTTCCTGCTCCCGGGTGCGTAACCTTATATGGAACAGCAAAAGCGGTCGGAGGGCATGAGCGCAGCGGAACTGCAGGTTCTGGCGGACTGCATCGCTCGGGCCCGGTCGGGAAGCCTGGAAGCCTGGGGCGACCTCTACCGGGATTTTGCCGGGCCGATTTTCCGTTTCTGCCGGCGCACCATGCCAACCCGTGAAGACGCGGAAGACGCTACAACGGAAATTTTCATGAAACTGAGAGAAAAAATCGGAATGTACGATCAAAGCCGGCCGTTCCAAGCGTGGCTTTACAAGGTGGCGGCGAACCACTGTTGGGATTTGCTGCGCCGCCGCAGGACGCGCCAGGACCTGGAAACGGAAGGCGTGGACGAGATGCCGCTGGAGCATCCCGATCCGAGCGCGCTGGATAAATTGCTGGAGGACCGCAGCAGCCAGGACATGCGCACGGCGCTGGCGCGGCTGCCCTCGCGGGCGAGGATGGCGCTGGTGCTGCGGTATTACAGCGATATGAGCTACGACGAAATTGCCGACACGCTGGGAGTGCGGCGCAACTTTGTGGGAGTGGTGCTGCTGCGCGCGCGCCACCAGTTGCGCGAAGCGCTCGGCGAACGCGGTTCCATGGGCGCGGCCGCGGGGAGAACGCAATGAGCCACTACGACGAAATGACGTTCCTGCAATACCTGGAAGGAAATCTGGAGCGCGCACGCTCTCTGGAGCTTTCCGCGCACACGCAGCACTGCGACGCGTGCCGCGCGCTGCTCGGCGTGCTGCAGCGGGAGACACACCTGCTGACGCACGCGTTGCGCGAACAGGATGAGGCCGTGCCGGCGCGGCTTTTCAATCCCGTGCGCGAACGCATTTCCTGGGCCTGGGTGCTTTCCTTCGGCATGGCCGCGGCGGGAATCTACTGGTTTGTGACAACCTACGATCAGCTGAGCACGGGATTGACCGAGGCGGGTATCGGCAAGACGGATTTGATGTCCACGCTATTCTTCAATGGCGTAACGATGAAAGGGTGGTCCTCTATGTGGACTGCAGCGCAATGGCTCGCGGTTGTTTCTCTTGGAGTGATCGGATTCATGCTGGTGAGGAAAAGTATGCGGCGATGGAACACCATCGCGCTGGTGATGAGCGCGCTGGTGGCGGCGCTCGGAATGCCCTTGGGCGCGGCAGCCGCGGACATCAAGCATAGCGAGGCTTCCTACACGCTGAAGGCCGGCGAGACGGTGAAGACCGACTTGATCGTGTTCGGAAACTCCATCCAGATTGACGGGACGGTGGAAGGCGACCTGATCGTCTTCGGACAAAACGTCACCGTGAATGGCCACGTGATGGGCGACGCGCTGGTGTGCGCCAGCATGTTGACCGTCACCGCCAATGGCACCGTGGATGGCTCGGTGCGATACGCCGGCGGAAACTTTATTCTGAGTGGAAAAGTCGGAAGGAGCATGCTGGTCGGCACAGGAACATTGACCGCGAATCCCGGTTCCGAAGTCGCCTGGGGCGTGACGTTTGGCGCAGGCAATGTTTTCCTGAACGGACGGATTGGCCGCGACATTCTGGGCGGGGGCGGGCACATCAACCTCAACGGCTATGTCGGTGGCAACATCCGGTTGCACGGCGACGCGCCAGTGGACATCGGCTCCAGCACAGAAGTGCTGGGAAAAATCGAAGTCAAGGGCCCCAAGCCGCCGGAAATTGCGAGCGGGGCGAAGCTGGCGAGCGCTCCGGTGTTCACGCTGGTGAAGCGGGATACGGATACGTTCTCTTCGTTCTCCTGGTGGCACAAATTGCTGGCCTGGGGCGCATCGTTTGTGTTCGGGCTGGTGCTGGTGCTGCTGGTGCCGGCGTTCTTCGATGACACGGTGCGCACCGCAAACCGCTTTGGAGTTTCACTGGGCGTCGGACTGTTGCTGCTCGCGGGAATCCCGCTCGCGGCCTTGCTCGCCTGCATCACCATCGTGGGGCTCTCGGTGGGAGTCCCGACGATCTTCCTGTACCTCCTTCTCATTTATGGGGGCAAGGTCTTCGTGGCCGCGTGGCTGGGCCGCATGCTGATGGGCAAGGATGGATTTGCCGGCGTCATGATCGGAATCGGCGGCCAGCGAGTGATCAAGACGCCGGCGATCCTCGGACACCTGGCCGTGGGGCTGGCGATTCTCTACGCCCTCCGGATGATTCCCTACATTGGCGGGTGGATTACATTCGCAGTGGTGGTCTGGGGACTCGGAGCGGTGGGCGTCACCGTGTTCAAGCGGCTTTCCAGCCGCTCGGCTCCAGTGACGGCGCCCGCTCCAGTGACGGCGTAGGCGAATGGCGAAGTTTTCGGGGCGGCGGCCCGGCGTTATTGGATGACGCCGAGCTGCTTGCCCACTTCGGCGAGAATTTCACAAGCGCGCTCAAGGTCGGCGCGCTTGTGCGTTGCGGTGACGATGGCGCGGAGGCGCGCCTTGCCTTCCGCGACCACCGGGAAACCGACCGCGGGCGCGTAAAGCCCGGCCTCGAACAGCTTGCGCGAAAATTCGCGCGCCTTCGCCGCGTCACCCACATGAATCGGAACAATGGGCGTTTCGCTCCCCGCAAATTTGAACCCCTTTTTCTTCAGCTGCCGCTTAAAGAACTTCGTGTTGGCCCACAACTTCTTGACGAGCCTTTCCCCTTCCGGTGAATCCAGCAAAGTGAACGCCGCCTGACAAGCCGCCGCGGAAGCCGGCGGATGTGAAGTGGAAAACAGGAACGGCCGCGCGCGGTGATAAAGGAAGTCGATGAGCTCGCGGGACCCGCAAACGTAACCGCCCATCACTCCGATGGCTTTGGATAATGTGCCGACCTGAATGTGTACGCGGCCGTGACAGCCAAGATGATCCACGGTTCCGCGGCCGCCGCGGCCGAGCACTCCGGAAGAGTGCGCGTCATCCACCATCATGATGCAGTTGTATTTCTCGGCAAGGTCGCAGAGCTCCTTGAGCGGCGCGATATCGCCATCCATGCTGAACACGCCGTCGGTGATGAGCAGCTTGTGGCCGGGCCACGCGGCGGTTTCCTCGCAGATGCGGCGGCAATCGCTGATGTCGCGATGCTTGAAGACCTTGATGGTGGCGCGGGAAAGTCTGCAGCCGTCAATGATGGATGCGTGATTCAACTCGTCGGAAATGATGAGGTCTTCCTTGCCGAGGATGGCGGAAACGGTTCCGGCGTTGGCGGTGAAGCCGGATTGGAAAACCACGCAGGCTTCGGTGCTTTTGAACTTCGCGATCTGCTGTTCGAGTTCCATGTGCAGCGTCATGGTGCCCGCGATGGTGCGCACGGCTCCGGCTCCCGCGCCATATTTGCGGACGGCTTCAATGGCCGCCTTGCGCAGCGCCTTGTGCGTCGTCAGGCCGAGGTAATTGTTGGAGCTGAGGTTGATGACTTCCTTGCCGTCAAATGTAGCGACGGGTTTCTGCTCGCCTTCGAGGACATGCAATTTGAAATGGCGGCCCTGGGTTTCCATTTCCGCGAGTTGATCGTGCAAGAACGCCAGGGGGTTCGGTGCTGTGGCCATCTTCTGCGTGGTGCCCATTCATTGCCTCCAATATTTGGGAATGCGGATTGCGATTCAAGATTTCGGGGCGCTCAGGAATGCGCTCCATTGGGATAGAAGAGAACTTTTCCGGCGAGGCCGCCTTCGAGAAGGCGGAAAGCCTCGACAAATTGTCCCAGCGGAAATTTTTCGCCGAAGAGCGGCTCGAGATTGAGTTTTCCGGCCTTGAGCAGCTCGGTCATTTGCACCCAGGTCTCAAACATGCGGCGGCCGAAAATGCCGTGGATGGTGGCGCCCTTGAAAATGATGTCGGCGACGAGATCGAGTGCGACAGGTTCGGTCGAGAGTCCCAGGAGCGACGCGCGGCCACCGGCGCGGAGCATCTGGAACCCCTGGCGGATGGCGACGGGATGGCCGCTCATTTCCAGGAGCACATCGGCGCCCGCTCCGCCAGTGGCGGCGCGGACGTGCGCGACGGCATCGCCTGTGGAGGGATCGATGGCTTCGTCGGCTCCCATTTTCAGGGCCATGGCGCGGCGATGCGCGTTCACCTCAGTGGCAAATATTGTGGAGCAGCCGCAAGCCTTCGCGACCGCAATGGCCATCAAGCCGATGGGGCCACAACCGGTGACGGCGACGGTTTGCCCGGCGATGGCTCCAGAGAGAACAGTGTGAACGGCGTTGCCGAGTGGATCGAGAATCGCGGCGTAATGTTCGGGAATGGCGGCGTCCACTTTCCAGATGTTGGAGGCCGGGATGCTGACAAATTCGGCGAAGCAGCCGTCCTGGTCAATGCCGATAATTTTGAGGTTCTGGCAAACGTGCGGCTGGCCGACGCGGCACTGGCGGCAATGGCCGCAGTTGACGTGCATTTCCGCGCTGACAAATTCGCCGGGCTTTGTGGAGGTGACTTCCGCGCCGACGCGCTCGACGGTGCCACAGAATTCGTGGCCGAAGGTCATGGGCGGGTGGATGCGGGAAGCGGACCATTTGTCCCAGCCATAAATGTGGAGGTCGGTGCCGCAGATGGAGGCGGCGCGAACGCGGACCAGGACGTCGGTGGGGCCGATTGCGGGGACAGGAACTTTTTCCGTGGATGCGCCGCGTTCGGGGCGCATTTTACGGAGCGCTTGCATGGTGGCTGTGGCCATTCGAGAAGAGCCCGCCGATTGCGGCGGGAAGGCAATGCTAGCACAGGGGAACGCGCGTCGCTAAGCGGGAAGAGCAGCTGAGGTGGAGCTATCACACAGGTCCTTCGCTGCGCTCAGGATGACGTCGTTAAGAGAAAGAAGAAGACAAGATAAGGCCCCGGGTATTGGGAAGCCCGGTTGACATTGTGAGCGGGCGGGTCTGAGACCCGCCCCTACAAAAACAATGGCAAACCCCCGGGTTCGGGGAACCCGGGCTACAGGGGCGAATTCAAAGGCGGGAAGGCCTCAGGTCTGTCCCGCGACGGCGGCGGGCCGAGACCTGAGCTACAGAGATACCGTAGTGCGGTAATTATTGAATGCGCCTGAGGACGCCGATGGATTCGAGGGCCTTGAGGTACTCCTCGACGAGATCGATACTCACGGGGCCGTACTCTGCGGACACCTTGTCTTGGATCTGTGAAATTGTCCGGTTGCCATCTACGAAGTTTAGCGTTTCATAAGCGTACTCCTCACCGGAACCCCGCAGCCCCTGATAGTCGAGAAGCTTTGGTCGGGGTAAATGCATAGAAGCGAGATGGGCGACAAGATAGTCGTATCCAAAGACGGACATTGGGCCTTTGGGATTCTCATTGCGCACGTAGATCACGGTCTCGGCGGAATCATTGACTGCGAAGAATCCTTCGGACTGCACATGATAACGGGGCGAAAGCCACGCATCCTTTGGCGCGGCCATGCAGCTCTTTCGTGAAAACTCCAAATCATCTTTGGTGCCCGGGTAAAATCCAATGAACCCCTGCAGCGAAGCGACAACATCAAGACTCGGTATGGAGACACAATTGAGCAACTGCGAGTAATCCACACGTTCTCCAGTGGTTCTTTCGCGGATCAACTTGGCTGTCCGGCGAATTTTGGAAACTGAAATCACCTTCAACATTGCGTGCGTGCTTTCAATGGTCATAGTCGCGAGGAAATAGCCGCTGGCGGCACCGATAAAAGCGGCGCGCTTGAGTTTGGTAGGATCTATGTTGGCGGCGACATCGCCGTTGGTGTGGATGTAGCGGTCGGGCCAATCGTTCAAATAGATGGCGGGAATGCGGAAGGAGCTGTCCTGATAGACGTCATGATCGCTGCCCATGCTGTAGTCAGCGAAATCGGCCTGCAGCGCTTCCTTGCCGCCTTCGGGCGAGACAAACGGATAGAGCGCGTTGCCGGTGCTGGCGTATTGATCGCTCTCGCGGTTCACGAAATCGCCGAAGGCTTCTGCGACGTCGTAGATAAATGACGGCAGGCTCATGGGCCCGCGAGTGACGTGGAAGATGGCTTTGGTGGCCGGGCCGCCGCCGACCATATCCATGTGGATGACGGCCTTGATATGTTTCGCGAATTCCGGCTTGGCGTTAAGTAGTGTTACGGTGCCTTCCACTTCGGGCGGCCAAATGAAACGCAGAGTTCGCGCGGGTCGGGCGAGTTTGCCTTCATTAATCAGCTTTTGGAGGGTGCGGGCGACTTCGAGGATGGTGACGCAGCCGCTGGCGTTGTCATTCGCGCCGGGGCGCTGATGGTCGAGGTGGCAACTGAAGGCGATTTCTTGGTCGCGGAGTTTTGGGTCGGCTCCGGGGATCAAGGCGGTGACAATGCTCAACTCGCCGGGATGCTGGCCTGCTTTTACAACGGCGTGCAAACGGACCTGCTCGCCGTGAGCCAGGCGATCGCGAAGGGCGCGCGCGGTTTTGAGCGAAACCATGAAAGCGAATGTCTTGTTCGTGCTGGATGATTCCAGGTGGCCCCAGCGGATCAAGTTTTCGTCCTCGCCGCGCCAGGCCTGCGGCTGATTGAGCGCATAGCTGACGATGCCCGCGGCGCCATATTTCCCCACAGCCAAATCCTGCACGGCCCCGGGTTGTGAAGCGACGAGGACAATTTTCCCGCGCACATCTTTGCCCTGGTAATCGGCTTCGTGAGTGCCCGAGCCGACGTCAATCAACTGTGCTGTGACGTCGGCGCTCTCACTATCTTCCGCGAGAGTGATGGGCATGGTGTCCCAACTGGCGAGGCGAATGGCGGGGGTCCATTTGCCGGCGTCCTCGCGCATTTCCCAAAGCTCGGCGAAATCGGCGTCCCAGGCGAGGCGGGATTTTTGAGTGCCGTAAAACGTTTTTCCGTCGGCGGGGAAGGAGAGGATGGTGACATCGCTCAGGCCATAGGCGCGGGCGCGTTCGGCGATGAGTTCGGCGGCGTCGCGGAAGCCACGCGAGGCGCGCATGCGGTGGAAGCGGGTGACGCCCTCGAGGTTGCGCTTGGCGGTTTCGCCGGAGAGTTCCTGATCGAAAGCGGCGACGATGTTTGCGGAGAGGAGCGGGGGAGTCTGCGCGTCGGCGGCAGAGGGAGGCTTCTGCGAGGCGGAGGGGCGCGGCGAGATGAGGAGGAGAAGCGCCGCGGATAAGAAAATGTAGGATAGCGTGACGCGCGCGGGATTTTTCATGTCGGACCTCCGATGTGATTGGTGAGAGGGACATTCTACGCCGGAGTTGGCCTCAGGGGCTAAAGCCCCCCGACGAGGCGAGCCGTTCGGCACGACTGAAGTCGTGCCCTCCCAGTAGGGATTGAGGCGTCGGAGCCTGCCTACCCTGCCTACCGGCAGGCAGGCGGCAGGCAGGCTGAAGCTCCGACCCACGAGGTTATTACAAACAAACACCGGCCCAACTAGAGCTGGGCCGGATATCCTTCGCCCGCCGCTCTGCGGCAAGCGGGTTCAGGATGACGACGTGAGAAGAATTGGAGAGACAACAAGGGCATACGAGAATTGTGGAGCCTGGTGCACATTGGGAGCGGGCGGGTCTTAGACCCGCCCCTACAGGGAACAATCGCAAAGGCGCCGGGCGGGAGCCCGGCGGTACGTGGAAGACAAACAGAAATTTGGGGCGTGAAGGGCGGGGTTCCGCTACAATTCCGCCCAACTTGAAGGCCGGAATCGGGGCAGACGATAGTGATCGCTGCCAGAGAAAGACCAAGGATGCCGGTGATTGCGGGAAGAGGCACAGCACTGCGGGAAATGTCGAGCACAGGGGGAGTGATTGAGCGTTTCTGAGCGATGGCAGGAGATCCGGACGGGGTTCGAGCGCCCGTTCTGGGTCGCCAACATCACAGAGTTGTTCGAGCGGCTCTCGTACTATGGAGTGCAGGCCGTCCTTGCCGTCTACCTATACAAATCACTGAATTTCACGGAAGCGCAAGCCGGAGATTTGATCGGGTATTTCGGGGCAGTGGTTTGGTTCCTTCCGATTTTTGGAGGCGCGCTGGCGGATTGGCTGGGATTCAAGAAGTCACTGGCCTTCGCCTATCTGGTGCTTTCGCTGGGTTATTTTCTTCTCGGTTCGCTGCAGGCTCCGTTTATGGCGCCGCTGCGAAATGTCATGACGATGCCGCACCTGCTACTCCTGATCCTGTTTGTCCCCGCGCTGGGCCCGGCCATTGTGAAACCGTGTGTAGTGGGAACAACGGCGCGCTCGTCGAAAGAAAATGTGCGGAGCATCGGATATTCGATTTACTACACACTGGTGAATGTGGGCGGGGCTCTGGGGCCGCTGCTGGCATCCTTCATCGGCCCGCGCTATGGGGAGGCCAATGTATTCCGCGTTTCTTCCATTTTCGTTTTTCTGATGTTCCTGGTGGTCTTGATTTTCTTTAAGGAACCAAAGAAGGACGGCAGCGCGGCGGTCCCGACACTTCCCGTGGTGGCCCGGAATTTTCTGACAGTGATTGCGAACTTGCGGTTCATGACGTTCCTGCTGATTTTTTCCGGGTTTTACATTGTCTTCTGGCAAATCTACATTGCGCTGCCGCTTTACTTTTCGCGTTTTGTCCC
>JBGOTC010000081.1:0-10349 GCA_041476305.1 Terriglobia bacterium | reverse complement strand
TTCACTGGCAAGTCATTTACACGATTCTCGTTTGATTGACGGAACCGCTATACGAAAATTCTTGAAAGACAACCGCATTTCCCCCGACATGCTCTACAGCCCCTCTCTCGCAGATCTGATCGCCATCCATGGTCGCGCGGATGCATTTGTCGCATTTACAATTCTCTCCCTTGATGCAGGGCGCGTCCGCCTGACCGCGGAACTTCACGTGAAGGAAAGGAATTTTGAGTCTGTGGGAGATTTCAGTTGTGAGGTTGCGCTCTCTGATCTTCAAACCAAGGTTTCAGGCAACCCTTCTTCCACTTCGTTGAACAAGACAACACCATATGCTGGAACGAATGGATTGACCGGTATCGAGTGTCTCTATTGTCCGGGTCCGAGCTTTCCGCCAAAAGCCCGCAGGAAGGGCGTCAAAGGTCAAGTGATGGTATTGACTGAGGTAATCGTCAACCCGGATGGCAGGGCCTATGAAATTCGATTGATAAGTTCAGCTGGCTTCGGATTTGATGCGGAAGCGGTAGAGGCAATTTTGCGTTGGAGATTCAAGCCCGCTCAAGTGGGAGGCCAACCAATAGCAGCCATTACACAAATATAAATGTTATTTCAATAGGAAATCATAAGCCTACGAGCTCTTCCTCAGTTCTGCCAACACCTGCTTCGCGACTTCCTTCAGCGTTTCAAACACGCCCAACCCGTTGACCGCCACCGCTTCGAGAATCGGCTCCCCTTTTCTTTGCAGCTTCTGCCGCAGGTCTTCCACGGTCATGATGTCCGGCATGTCGCGCTTGTTCACCTGCAGCACGTAGGGGATATTCTCGAAGGAGAGCCCGTGCTCCTTCATGTGCTCCTGCAGGTTGTCCAGCGTTTCCAGGTTCGCGTCCAGTCTCTCTTCCTGTGAATCGGCCACGAACACCACGCCGTCCGCGCCCTTCAAAATAAGTTTGCGGCTGGCTTCATAAAAAACCTGCCCGGGAACGGTATATAGATGAAGGCGCGTCTTGAATCCGCGCACCGTGCCCAGGTCCAGCGGAAGGAAGTCGAAAAAGAGTGTGCGGTCGGTCTCCGTGGCCAGCGAAATCATCTTGCCCTTCTGATTCGCCCCGGTGTGTTCGTAAATCCATTGCAGGTTCGCGGTCTTCCCTCCCAGGCCGGGCCCGTAATAAACGAGCTTGCAATTGATTTCGCGGGCGGGGAAGTTGATAAAGGGCACGGAGTCTCCGGAATGGCTCTCAAACCTTATAGCATAGCCACCGGAAGCGGCCAACGCGCAAGCGTGGGCTCGTTGCGGAGGCTGAACATTTCAATCTTCCCAGAACCCGCCCGTTTCTCGCCGTTTGACCGCACAATTCGGCTCTGCTAGTATGCGCACCATGAACCGCTCGAAGCGATCCGCGAAGCGCCGCTCCTCGCGGGTCAGGGCAGCCTCCTCAGGTCGCGCCAAGTCGTTGAAAAAACAGCCACTTAAGAAGAAACTGGCTCCGCGCACCCCGCCCATCGATCTGGTTGATCCGCGCGTTCAGCAGCAACTGAAACTCTACGAAGAGGCGCAGCGCCACTTCCAGCAACAGAAATATCACAAGGCCAAGGAACTTTTCGAGAAAGTGATCGCCGCGCCCAGCAAAGAATTGGCCGAGCGCGCGCAGGTCCATCTCCGCATTTGCGAGCAGCGCATCAGCCGCATGCCCGCTCCCTCTTTGCGCTCCGCCGACGACCATTACCAGCACGGCGTCGCGATGATGAACCACGGCCGCTGGGACGAGGCGCGCGAACACCTGGGCCGCGCACGCAAACTCGCCCCCAAAGCCGATTTCATCGTTTACGCCATGGCCGCCCTCGATTGCCTCACCGGCGAAGCGGAATCCGCCATGCAAAACCTCAAGCTCGCCATCGAATTGCGGCCCGAGAATCGCTATCACGCGCGCAACGATGAAGACTTCGCTTTTCTGCAGGAAGATCCCCGCTTCACGGAATTGCTCTATCCGGAACGCGATGGCGCAAGCGGGTAATTCCATCATGCCGCTTCCCTAGTCCGTCCGTGAAAGGCCACACTCCATCGCGCCAGCAATCTTCCCGCGCGAAGCCCGCCCGCATCGTCGCCGTCGGCGGCGGCACCGGACTCTCCACTGTCCTCCGTGGCTTGAAGGGCTATGTCACCCTCCATCGCAGCGATTCGCCGCGCCATCCCATCGCTGACTTGGCCGCCATCGTCACTGTAACCGACGACGGCGGAAGCTCCGGCCGCTTGCGCCGCGAATACAGCATGATTCCCCCCGGCGACATCCGCAATTGCCTGGTCGCTCTCTCTGACGACGAAACTCTGATGAGCCGCTTGTTTCAATATCGCTTCCACGCCGGGCGCGGCTTGCGCGGTCACAGCTTCGGAAATCTTTTCCTCACCGCCCTCAGCCACGTCACCGGCGATTTCGCCGACGCGGTTCACCTGAGCGGCCAGGTCCTGGCCATCCGCGGCCGCATCTACCCATCCACAACGCAAAATGTTTCTCTGGAAGCCGTGATAGAGGGTGGCCGCGTGGTCAAGGGAGAGACGCGCATCGCGCGTTCGCGCGGCCGCATCAAAAAACTTCGGCTCGTCCCGCGCCGCGTGCAGCCCCTTGCCGAGGCGATGAAAGCCATCGCCCAGGCCTCGCTCATCGTCATCGGCCCCGGCTCTCTCTACACCAGCATCATTCCCAACTTGCTGGTCGCGGGAGTTGCCGAAGCCATCGCGCGCTCGCGCGCCACCCGCGTCTATATTTCGAACCTCATGACCCAGCCCGGCGAAACCAGCGGCCTTTCCGTGGCCGACCATGTCCGCGCCATTTACCGGCACACCGGGCGAAAGATGCTCGATTGCATCGTCCTCAATCAGCGGGAAGTTTCCCCCGGCGTCGGCCGGCGCTATCACGCGCATGGCGCCGAACAATTGCTTCCTGACCGGGCCGAACTCGAGCGACTCGGTCTCCGCTGCATTTACGGCAACCTGCTCGAGGAGCATGGCGTCGTCCGCCACAATTCCGCGCGCCTCGCGCAATTGCTCGTCGATCAGTTTGTCCGCCGCAAGTCTTCGTATTGATCCCCTAAGTCAGATCGTTTTGGGAGGGCACGCCTTCAGCCTGCCCGCCGCCTGCCTGCCGCCTGCCTGCCGGTAGGCAGGGTAGGCAGGGTAGGCAAGTCCTCCCGGTCCTTGTAGGGGCGGGTCTAAGACCCGCCCGCTGCTCGCGTCGCCCGAATTCCCCCGATGAGAGGCTCTTCTTTCGTCAGCTTGTCGGCCAGACCTTCAGCCTGCCCGCCGCCTGCCTGCCGCCTGCCTGCCGGTAGGCAGGGTAGGCAGGTTCTGACATTCAATTGGTCTTGGGAGGGCACGACTTCAGTCGTGCCAACAAGCCGCTCCCACATCGGGGGCTTCAGCCCCTGAACACACGTCCTTTCCTTGCACACCAGCGGCGAGCCTCGTATACTGGCCCCCGCCTCGCGGGCTGACTCGCCGGTTCTTGCAACCTCCGGGTCCGGCGCGTTTGAGACCCCAGAACCTTTCTATTTAGGCCAATCCGAGGAGAGTCTGTGATGGCAATTGCCGCCAGCAACGAATTCAACATCTACGAATCCGCCGAAGCGCGGTTCGAGGAGGCTGCCAAGCGGCTGGGGCTTGAAGAGGATTTGTACCGTTATCTCAAGTACCCCAACAAGGAAATCACCGTTTACCTCCCCATCACCCGGGACACCGGTAGGCTCGAAATCTTTGTTGGTTACCGCGTGCATCACTCCATCGTCCGCGGACCCTGCAAGGGCGGCATCCGTTTTGACCCCAATGTGACACTCGATGAAGTCCGCGCGCTCGCCGCATGGATGACCTGGAAGTGTGCTGTCGTCAACATTCCCTTCGGCGGAGCCAAGGGCGGCGTCATCTGCGACCCCACCAAGCTTTCCAGATTGGAAGTCGAGCGCATCACGCGCCGTTACACCGCGGAGCTGACCGAATGGATCGGTCCGGAACGCGACGTCCCGGCCCCCGATCTCGGCACCAATGAACAGACCATGGCCTGGGTGATGGATACTTATTCCATGCATGTCCGCCACACCACCACCGCCGTCGTCACCGGCAAACCCTTTGAGCTGGGCGGCTCACGCGGACGAAGGGAAGCCACCGGCCGTGGCTGCCTCATCGTTTGCGACCGCGCCATCGCCCGCCTCGGCTTGAAGCGCGAACAAACGCGCGTCATCATCCAGGGCTTCGGCAACGTCGGCTCCATGGCGGCGATGCTCATGCACGCGGCCGGATACAAAATTGTCGGCGCGGCGGATATTCATGGCGCCCTTTACAACGATAAGGGTTTCGATGTTCCGAAACTCATTGATTGGGTTTACACGCAAAAGAAACCGCTCCCCGAGTTTCCCGCTGGCGGTACAAAACTTTCCGCTCAGGAGGTGCTTTTCCAACCCTGCGATATCCTTCTCCCCGCGGCTGTGGAGAATCAGATCACCACGCAAAACGCCAACCGCGTCCAGGCCAAAATCATCTGTGAAGGCGCCAACGGTCCCACCACTTCTGCTGCCGATGAAATCGTCGATAAGAAGGGCATATTCGTCATCCCTGATATCCTTGCGAATGCCGGCGGTGTCACGGTCAGCTATTTTGAGTGGGTGCAGGACCGCCAGGGCTTCTTCTGGCGCGAAAGCGAAGTCAACGAGCGGCTCACCGACGTTATGGAACATAGTTTCGATGAGGTGGTGCGATACTCGCAAGCCCATGAAGTCAACAACCGTATCGCCGCTTACATGCTCGCGATTGACCGTGTCGCTTCCGCTCTGAAGCTTCGGGGAATTTACGCTTAGCTGATACGCCTGACGTACGCGGAGGCCGCGTCGTTCTTCCGTTTTGCGCGGAAATCAGTATGCGCGTTGAAATCATTTCGCCCGGTCACCTGAAATCGGACGACGATCACCGTAACGAACTCTGCACGGCGGGCTGGTGGTTTTACCAGCGCGGTTTCATTCCCAGCACCGATGGCAATCTTTCCGTACGGCTTGATCCTGGCCGCATCCTCACCACTCCCGCCGGAAAGTGCAAAGGCGGACTCGCCCCAGCGGAATTGGTCGTTACCGATCTGGAAGGCCGCAAACTCACCGGCGATGGCGAACCCTCTACTGAACTCGGCATGCACCTGTTCATTTATAAACACCGGCCCGACGTAAACGCGGTCTGCCACGCGCATCCTTCCGTGGCCACCGGCTTTGCCGCCGCTGGGCTGCCGCTCGAAAAGCCGTTGCTCGCCGAGATGATCGTCAATCTGGGCCCGGTCCCCCTCGCGCCCTATGCATTGCCAGGCTCGGCGGAGCTGCCTTCCACGCTGGAACCACTCGTCGCCAAGCATGACGCTATCCTCCTGGCCAACCACGGTGTCGTCACTGTCGGCCACGATCTCTTCTCGGCTTTCCACCGCATGGACCTGGTCGAACACTACGCCCGCGTCATGCTCGTGACCGAGTTGGTCGGTAAACAGAGCTTGCTTTCTGGCCGCGATGTGGAAAAATTGCTCGCGGCACGCGCCGCCATGCCTCATCATTAGCACTGCTGGCGCGGGAGCGGACATTTCCAGATCATTTGCGGAATTGCCCGCGGAGGTTGAACGATGGGCGAAGCACTCGGCATGATCGAGACCAAGGGCTTGGTGGCCATGATTGAGGCTTCCGACGCCATGGTGAAAGCGGCCAAAGTCACTCTCGTGGGTTGGGAAAAAATCGGCGCCGGCTACGTCACCACCATGGTGCGCGGCGATGTGGCCGCCGTCAAAGCGGCCACCGATGCCGGCGCTGCCGCGGCGCGCCGCGTGGGCGAGCTGGTTTCCGTCCACGTGATTCCGCGGCCGCATCAATCGCTCGAGGATATTCTCCCGATTGGCAAGTCGGCGGTCGCCGCGGTAGGAGACTAAGAGTGGTTCTCTCTGGCCCGGCGGAACTTTTCTCGCCCAGCGGCCAAATGAAAATTTGAATGATTCTTGCTCGCATCGTCGGCACCGTGGTTTCCACGCGCAAAGACCCGCGCCTGGAAGGCCAGAAACTCCTCATCGTTAAACCCATTTCTCCCGAAGGCGCGGATGAATCCGGCTACTTGATTGCCGTGGATACCGTGGATTCCGGTTTTCGCGAAACCGTTCTCGTCGTGTCCGGCAGTTCCGCCCGCATGGCCGCGGATTGTAAGGATCGTCCCGTGGACGCCGCCATCATCGGTGTCGTGGATAGCGTCAAACTCGATTCCGCCCACGAAGCCGAGCTCGCCGTCGCCCGCAGGAAATAACGCATGCAACTGGGGCGCGTCATCGGAACCGTTGTCGCCACCATGAAGGATTCCCGTCTCCTCGGCCAACGGCTCCTCGTTGTCCAGCCGCTCGATAGCCATGGGAAGGAGACCGGCCGCCCGCTGGTCGCTCTCGATTCCGTCGGCGTGGGTGCTGGTGAAACAATTTATTGGTGCCGCGGCCGCGAGGCCAGCTTTCCTTTTCTTCCCGACGAAGTTCCCACGGAAGCGACCATCGTCGGCATTGTGGACGAAATAAACTTGTCTTCCCGGGTTTAGCGCGCGAGTTGCGTTCGTGAAGGGTGGATGAACCGTGTTGATGGGTCGAGTGGTGGGCGATGTCGTGGCCACGCAGAAAGCGCCTTCGCATGTCGGGCGCAAGATTCTGCTCGTCCAGCCGCTGCAGCTCGATGGCAGCGATCGCGGCGTTGCCGTCCTCGCCCTCGATTCCGTGGACGCCGGTGTGGGCGACCGCGTGCTACTGGTCATGGAAGGTTTTTCCGCCATGACGGCCGTTGGCCGTCCCAACTCCCCCATCGATATGGCCGTCATCGGCGTGATTGATTCCGTTGACCTCATCGACGGCGTGAAGTAGCCTCCCCAGTACAAGCCGCTCGCAATTCTTCCGGAGGGCATTCATGGATGCGCTGAAAATCAGTCACGTGATGCTTGGTGTCGAAAGCGTCGCGCGCTCTCTCCCTTTTTATCGCGATATCCTTGGCCTCGATGTGCAGGGCGAGCACGAGGGTTTTGCTTTTCTGGATGCCGGCGGCTTCACCCTGGCCTTGAGCGAAGGCCTCGCGCGCGCCAGCAGTGATCGCGTCGGCGCCACGGAACTGGTCTTCGGTGTGGAAAGTGTTCGTGACGCTTATGACGCGTTGCTGGCCAAGGGAGTGAAATTCATCAATGAGCCGCGCGCCGTCGCCGGTCCCATGTTCGCCGCCAATTTCGCCGACCCGGATGGCCACCGCCTCTCCATCTTCGGCCCGGAACACAAACCCTAGCGTCTGTTTGCTCTCGCCGCATTCATCCGCGATTGACTTCACATCGCAAACGCATTATTCATTTCACCTCGAACCTGATGCTCCAAGGAGTTCGCCCCCATGAAAATCGAAAAACTCGTTCCCATCCTCAACGTCTCCAACATCATCGAAACATTCAAATGGTTTGAGAAGCTGGGCTGGAAGAAAGCATGGGACTGGGGCGATCCGCCGGGCTTCGGCTCCGTCCAGAGCGGAGAATGCGAAATTTTCCTCTGCCAGAACGGCCAGGGAGCTCGCGGCGGCGCGAAACCTCAATTCCTTGGAGACGATGGCACCGGCGGCGTTTGGATGAGCTGGTTCCTCGAATGCCCCGCGGACGTTGACGCCGCCTATGACCTCGCCGTGAAGAACGGCATGGAGATTTCCATGCCTCCCACAAATGAACCCTGGGGCGTCCGCGAATTCCACCTTCACCATCCCGATGGCCACACCTTCCGCGTCGGCGCTGGAACCGGAGAAGAGTAGTTTCTAATCGCCGTCCGCTTGGAGATTTGTGCCCAAGTTTGAACAACTCTCTCGAACCCTGCGTTGACACGCCGCGCGCGCTGCTCAATAATCCTTTCGCCGGGTGTTCGCCCGCGCTTATGCGATGATGGCGCTGCACAATTCATGATCGCCCAGCTCCGCGGAACGCTTCTCGACAAGCGCCCCAACCAGGTTCTGGTGGATGTCGGCGGCGTCGGCTACCTTGTGCACATCCCGCTCTCCACCTATTCCACTCTCGGTGATTTGCACGGCCAGGTCACGCTGCTGGTGCACACGCACATGCGCGATGACGGCATCTCTCTCTACGGCTTTCTCACCTCGCGCGAAAAACATTGTTTTGAGCTGCTCATCGGCGCTTCGGGTGTTGGCCCGGTGCTGGCCATGAAAATCCTTTCCGGCATCAGCGTTGACCAACTCGTGCCAGCCATCAAGAGCGGCGACATTGTCGCGCTCACTCGCATTCCCGGCGTCGGCAGGAAAACCGCCGAGCGCATCGTCCTCGAACTCCGCGACAAACTCGCGGCCATGGAAATCTATGAACCATCGCGTGTGGCTTCCCCGGCCGGTCCGGTCGCCGATGTTGTCTCCGCGCTCATCAATCTCGGCTATGAACGCCACTCCGCGGAATCCGCCGTCGAGGAGAGCAAGCGCGCCGTTGGCGCAAACTTTGAAGAGCTGCTCAAGGCCGCGCTCCAGAAACTCTCTTCGCCCGTTGAACGGAGGGCGCGCGCCGCTCGCTAGCGCCGGAAAAACATGAACGCCATCAAGCCCGTTGGCCCGTTCAACACCACGCCTGGAAAGCCGGGCCGCCGTATTATTTCCGGCGCGGCCTCCGACGAGGACGCGCGCATTGAATCCAGTGTCCGTCCCAAAAAACTTTCCGATTTCATCGGCCAGTCCCGCGTCAAGGAAAACCTCTCCATCTTTATTCAGGCCGCGCGCGATCGCGAAGAAGCCCTCGACCACGTCCTGCTCTTTGGTCCTCCGGGACTTGGAAAAACCACCCTCGCGCAAATTATCGCCGGTGAAATGGGTGTCGCCATCAAGACCAGTTCCGGCCCCATGCTCGAACGCAAGGGCGATCTCACCGCCGTGCTCACCGCCCTCGAGCCGCGCGAAGTTTTTTTCCTAGACGAAATCCACCGCCTCATGCCCGCCGTCGAGGAAGTCCTCTATCCCGCCATGGAGGATTACCGCATCGACCTCATCATCGGCCAGGGCCCCGGCGCGCGCATCCATCCTTTTTCTTTGAGCCGCTTCACGCTCGTCGGCGCCACCACCCGCGCGGGACTCATCACCGCGCCCTTGCGCTCGCGCTTCGGCATCGTCCATCGCCTGGATTTCTATACGCCGGATGATCTTGCCGTCATCGTCCACCGCTCCGCGAAAATCCTGAACATCTCCATTGACGATGATGGCGCGGTGGAAATTGCCCGCCGCGCCCGCGGCACACCCCGCGTCGCCAACCGCCTGCTGCGCCGCGCCCGCGACTTCGCCGAAGTGCGCGCCAAAGGCCACGTCACCAAAGATGTTGCTCACGAAGCCCTCGAAATGCTCGGCGTGGATCAGCACGGCCTCGATGAGACCGACCGCAACCTCATGCTCACCATCTTGCAGAAATATGCCGGCGGGCCCGTGGGCCTCAACACCATCGCCGCCTCGCTCAGCGAGGAAGAGGACGCCATCGAGGAAATTTACGAACCTTATCTGATGCAGCTCGGCCTGCTTGACCGCACCCAGCGCGGACGCATGGCGACCCCCCTCGCCTACAAACACTTTGGAATGGAAGTCCCACGCCGCCAGCAGCCGCTCTTTTAGCGGCGGCCTCCATGGCCACTCACACCGTTTATCTCTCCCTCGGCTCGAATCTCGGCGACCGCGCTGCGCATCTCGCTCGCGCCCTCGCCCGCCTCTCCGAAGAAGGCCTGCGTGTCGTCCACAAATCCTCGCTCTACCTCACCGAACCGGTGGAGTTCACCTCGCAGGGTTGGTTTCTGAATCTCGCCGTCGAAGCCGAAACATCCCTCATGCCGCGCCAGCTTCTCCACCTCATTCAGCGCATCGAACGCGAACTCGGCCGCCACCGCATGGTGCGTTCCGGCCCGCGCCCTCTCGACCTCGATATCCTTCTGTATGGCACCAGCGTCGTTCGCACCGCCGAACTTGAAATTCCACACCCGCGCATGGCCCAGCGCCGCTTCGTCCTTGTTCCCATGGCCGAGCTTGCCCCCACGCTTCGCCATCCCGTCCTGCAACTCACCATGCTCGAGCTGCTCGCTTCAACTCCGGACCGCAGCCAGGTACGCCCTCTCATCCCACCCACAAAATAAACATTGTCGTGCTTCGCGTCCGCCGTGGCATGTGTAGGGGCGCGTCTCAGACGCGCCCTCTGCGTCCCGGACGGCTCTTCGGGACGCGCCCTTTCCATCCCGCAATCCTGATGTGAGAAGGAGCTTTGCTTTTGTAGCCCGGGTTCCCCGAACCCGGGGTTTTTCGCTTCGCCCCTCAGTGGGTCGGGGCCTGCC
>JBGOTC010000080.1:0-10543 GCA_041476305.1 Terriglobia bacterium | reverse complement strand
ACCGCTCCCGCTACCAGACTATTTTCGCGAAACGTGGCAGCGCCGCAGCGGCGCCGACCGCGGGGCTGCACTTCTCCAACACCATTCTTGAGCAGCTCCGAAGCAAGGGAATCGAAATCTGCGAACTGACATTGAATGTGGGTCTGGGAACGTTTCAACCCATCCACGAGGAAATTGTCGAAGAGCACCGCATTCACACAGAGGACTACGACATTCCGGGAGACTCCGCGGAACGTATCATCCAAGCGAAAGCCGCGGGGCGCCCGGTTCTGGCCGTCGGAACGACGGTAGTCCGCGCGCTGGAAGACTCCGCGCGGAAGGCCTCTGCCTCTGGGCGATTGCTCGTGAGCGGAAGCGCCGAAGCGGATATCTACATTTATCCCAGCCACCCCTTCAAAGTTGTGGACCAGATGCTGACAAATTTCCACCTGCCCCGCTCGAGCCTGTTCGTTTTGACCGCGGCGTTTGCCGGGCGCGAATTACTGCTTGACGCCTACGCCCACGCGGTGCAATCAGGCTACCGGTTCTACAGTTACGGGGATTGCATGCTGATCCGGTGATTCGGGAACCAGTTGGACGAAATAATGGAAGAGGCGGGCAATGAGGCGCCCGCCTCATTCCGAACTGAACTCAGTTGAAGGTTGTCCCGCGCGCCAGTTTATCGGCCGCTGATGATGAAGGCGCGCCTCTCCCCCGCGAAGCGGATTTCCTGAATTTGTCCATCCGCATCCTTCACGAAGCCATCGCCTTCATATTTCTCGTTGCGCTGCTCCCAGCGTCCGGTGGCTTCCGCGACGACCTTCTTGTTCTTTTCGACCGTGAGTTTGGTGTCATCCACGTTGAAGGTGTAGGTGTCGCCCGCCTTGAGCTCCTTGCCGGCGATCTTGGAGGTGGATGAGAGGGTAATGATCTTCGAGACGGCCTTTGCAAATGCCGGCAGGGTGAGAACGGTCATGGCCAGCACGGCGATAAGATACTTCAGGGACTTGTTTCGCATGTCTCAACTCTCCTTTGGGGTATGGGAATGTGGATCACTTGCCGGCCAGTGGGGCGAAAGAGGAGTTGACACGCCTGGGGTCGCCGGGTAGGCTCCCCGAGACACACGGACCTCCTGAGCGCACAGCCGGTGAAGTCTTCGTGTCCTGGCCTTGCGGTCGCCACCGCGAGGCCTTTTTTTTCACCGGAATCCGCAAAAACCACTGCCAGCCCGATTTGAGCCAACGCACCCGGGATGCAGTGCGACGCGCTCCCGGGCCCGGGCGCATGTCGGAAGGCCCCCGCAGCGGAAAAACACCGCAGGAGGAGACGTCTCCGACAAACACCTGCTCATTATGGTTAGACGATGCAGAAGTGATTTGTGTTTCGAAGGATTCGCAAATTCCAAATGAATATTTTGGAATGCAATGTAGCTCTTTGGCGCTTGCGCGGGTTCGACTATAATCAAGCGCCAAATAGACAGGCACTCTTGTGCGCTATCTCATCCTGAGCGATATCCACGCGAATGTCACCGCGCTCGAAGCAGCGCTTGCCGCGGTCAACGACCGCTGGGACAAGGCCATCTGCCTGGGCGACGTCGTGGGATACGGCCCGGACCCGAATGAAGCGCTGGCTTTGGTCCGCTCGCTCAACCCCACCATCATCCGGGGAAATCACGACAAAGCCGCTTGCGGCGAAACGAATGCCGAAGATTTCAACCCGGTGGCGCGCAGGGCCGCGGAGTGGACGACGGAGCAGCTTTTGCCGGATAACCTTGCCTACCTCAAAGCGCTGCCCTCCGGCCCGGCGCAGGCAAATGGATTGACTCTGGTTCACGGCGCGGTGGCGGATGAGGACGAATACATTTTTGCCCCTGCGCAGGCGCTGGATAGCCTTCTGGAATCGCCCTCGCCGGTCACATTTTTCGGGCATACTCATTTCCAGGGCGGGTTTTCGTATCGCGACGGGCAGTTGGAAGTGATCCATCTGAAGCCGTTGCCCGGCGCGACATTTGCCGCGCTGCAACTTGAAAATGGCACGCAGTATCTTCTCAATCCGGGATCCATTGGCCAGCCGCGCGATGGGGACCCCCGCGCCGGCTTTGCCATTGCTGACCTGGACCACCACGTTGCGGAGTTCTGGCGCGTGCCCTACGACATTTCCGCGGTGCAAGCGAGAATGAAGACGGCGGGCCTTCCTGAGCCGCTGGTGCTTCGCCTATCGTATGGCCGCTGATGGCGGTGAATGAGATGGCAGGGCAAAGTCAATGAGCGAACCGGTGGGGCGCGAGCCTCTGCAACAGAATGAGGGCGGGCGCCAATTCGGCATGGCGCTTTTGGCGGGCTTGCTGGTGGTAATCATGCTGGCCGGCGCGGCCTATTTGTGGATGCGCAGCTCGAACGCGCAGGGTCCAAACCACCCTGTGCCGCTTCCCATGGGAACCGCTGAACTGGCCTACGTTCCCCAGATTACCTTCAGCGGAATCGAGATGAACCGCGCGGCGAACTTCCTGAACCAGGAAGTGACCAACATCGCGGGCATCATCTCCAACAACGGCTCACGCACTATTCAGGAGATCGAAGTCACACTCGAATTCCGCGATATCTCTCAGAAGGTCGTGCTCCGCGAAATCAGAAGAATGTATGGTCCGCGGGAAGCGGCGCTGGCGGCGGGTGGAAAGCGCCTGTTCCAATTCTCGATGGAGAACATCCCCTCCGAGTGGGACCGGCGGCCGCCGGCCATGCTGGTGACCGGACTGCAACTGCAGTAGAAGTTCCACAATATTACGCTCTTTTCCAGTAACTCATCTATAATCGCCGCGTGGTGGATCCCTCCGAACTTGAGCAGGCGTTGCAGTCGCTCTCCGCCAGCGGTCCCGTGGAAATCCGGGAAAACGGCGTGCGCCTCGCCTCCCTGGCGGACTTCCAATACGAAGTCCACACGCAGGGACGCGGCACGCTCCTTCACCTGTGGAGTGGAGAGCGCACATTGGCGCGGCGCACCGTGGGAATCACGGAGAGGTCGCCGGATCACCTGGTGGTGGAGGTCGAACATTTCGGCCGGAAGAAACCGGACCGCCTGGAATTCATCGCTGGGCGTGAGCGTCCCGCGGGCCAGCTCACGCGTGAGAAATTCCGCGAGCGGTTTTCGGAGATGCTCCGCGCTCAGTTCCCGGACGATGAGGTCGAAGCTCTCAGCACTTCCGCGGACCTGGAACATTCCCTCTCGGCGCGTTACACGCGCGGATTGCTGCACTCCCCTGTGTCGAGCTGGGCGGTGCTGGCCGCGGCTCCGGGGGAAAGCGCTGCGGCGATGGATGCGGCACTGACGTTCGGCTTGCTCTGGCTGGATCACGCCCGGGGAAGAGCGAAAAGCAAGCGCGTCCTGGGTCTGCGGCTGTTTCTGCCGGAAGGAACAGGAAAAATTGTCGCCCACCGCGCTGGAGCGCTGGCCCGGTCAACACTCGTGGAATTCTATGAGATGAATCCGGCGCTGGGACGCGCGCGGCGCGTGGATCCGCAGGAACTGGGCAACGTGGTGACCTGGCTGACCGCGCGGCGCGAGCTGGAAGGAATCCTTGCAGAGGCCCAATCGGATACCGAGCCAGTGCGGCGCCTCGCTCCCGATGCGATTACCGTGAATGTGGCGCCGGGCACGCGGGACGTCGCCCTGCGATTCCGCGGCGCGGAATTTGCGCGCCGGCACAATAACCAAATCTTTTTCGGTCTTGGCGATCAGCGATGTTTGCTGACGCGCGACACACAAACGCAACTGGCCAAGCTGGTCACAAATCTTGCAGCCCACCGGCATCCGGCGGTGGAGGACACCGCGCACCCGCTCTACCGCATGCAGGCGGAGCGCTGGCTCGAAGCGATTGTGGCCGCGGATCCGACCCGCGTGGACGCACGGCTCGATTCGCGATTCCTTTACACGCAGGTGCCTGCATTCACGGCGGGAGACCGCGGCGTCGTGGACCTGCTTGGAGTCACCCGCGAAGGGCGGCTCGCTATTCTAGAATTGAAAGCGGATGAGGATATCCACCTCGTGATGCAGGCCGCCGATTACTGGCTCCGCGTGCGCTGGCACCAGCAGCAGGACGATATTCAGCGCTACGGGTATTTTCCCGGAGTCAAGCTGTCGCCCGACTCGCCGTTACTTTTCCTCGTGGCTCCCGCCATTCGTTTTCATCCCGCGACGAGCATCGTGCTGCGCTATCTTTCGAGTGAAATCGAAGTCTCGCGAGTGGGGTTGGCGGAAAACTGGCGGCGGGGTCTTAAGGTCGCACTTCGGCAGTAGTTTCAGGTTCGTTAGAAATGTCTCCCCCAAAAAGAAGAGAAGCGGCGTTGGTGTTGCCAGCGTCGCTTCCCGGGGTGTGTCCTAGAAGTGTTGTTATAGAGTTGGATGCAGCGCGATGGAAAAAGTTGCCCGCACCCGGCCCACGCCAGGGCGCGCAGACTCCATGGCTTTTCGGGGATCAGAAAAACAGATACTTGCGCCACTTCTCGTCTTTGTGGCCAATCAGGCGCATCAGTTGGCGAGACGTGTGCAATGTGAATGGGCGGGGGCGGCGATTGAGCTTCAACCCGGCTTCTTCCGGAGTGCGGTCGCCCTTGTTGTTGTTGCAGGCGTAGCAACACGCCACCAGGTTTTCCCACGAGGAGCGGCCACCGCGCGACCGGGGCATCACATGGTCCAGCGTCAGCTCCGAAGCAGGAAAAGTCCTTCCGCAGAACTGGCAGGTATTGTGATCCCGCAAGAGAATGTTCTTTCGCGAAAGCGCGCGCGTCTGCTGTGGGATGTGGCGGTACGCCAACAACCGGATCACGCTCGGCACCTGCACAGTCCGCGATGCGGAATGCACTTGGGAGGTATTCAGCTCTTCGGCCTGGGCGACTCCCTTGATCAGGAGCACCAGTGCGCGGCGCACCGCCGTTACGTTGATGGGCTCGAAGGTGGCGTTGAGGACCAGTACTGGCTCCTGCATGACCGGCGGGCGGCGCTGACGCGAGGCGATGAGGGAAAGCTTTTCGGGCGCAAGTACAGCGGCTCTGGCGGATCGCCAGGGACGAGGGCCGTTTATCAGATCGGCGCTCACGATGCTAAATCTCCCGGCTGCTTGCGGGTATCGGCGGCCATGACCCAATCAGGTACCGTACGGGCCACGGTCAGCGCCGTCACGCGAGCGGCGCCCGCTTTGCGCAACGCTCGTGCACAGGCATCCAGCGTCGCTCCGGTCGCCATTACATCATCTACCAGTAGCACGTGCAGCTTGTCAACTCGCACTCCTTCACGCATGGCGTAGGCGCCACGCACCGTGGTCCAGCGCTCCCGGCGGCTCAGGCGCAATTTGTCCGGGCGGGGACGTGTGCGCACCAAAAGGTAGGGTCCAAGCTTGAGTTTGAGCCGTCGTGTGAGTGGCCGGGCGATCATCTCGGCCTGGTTGTAGCCGCGCTCGCGAAGCCGGGCGGGGTGCAAGGGTACCGGGACTACGACGTCCGCCGTGAGCCGTTCCGGCTCGCGCGCCACCACTTCCGCGAGCCGCTCGGCAAACCACACTCCCATGGGAGCAACAGCCTCATGCTTGAGCAGCATGATGGCGCGCACCATGGGTGTGTTGTAGTAGGCGTAGCTGCGGGCGAGGTCAAATCCATAAGTTCCCTCGCGGCAAAGCCGGCAGAGCACCTGCGCGGAGTCCCCGGCCAGCGCTGAAACCACCGGCCGGCCGCAACACGCGCAGAATGGTTTGGAAATTTGATCGAAGGAAGCGAGGCATCGCTCACAAACGGGAACGCGGCTGGCGGTATCGAGCGTCGCGGCGCAAATCCGGCACGGCGCCGGGAAAACCACGGACACGAGAGCGTCGCGGGCGGTCCTGAGCGCCGATAACACGGCGGCAGGCGCGCGAGTCAGCGGCACAGAGGAGGCAAGGGTACGCCGAACGCCGTGTAAATGGAAGTAAATTTACTCGTGAGTAATCGGGCTAGAGTTGTCCGCGTTCCTGTTTTTCCTGGCACTCGATGCAATACTTGGCCCATGGCACGGCATCGAGCCGCTTCTGCTGCACTTCCTTTTCGCAGTTGGCGCACGACCCGAATTCTCCTTCACGGATGCGCAGAAGCGATTCGTCGATGAGACGAAGGAGGTTGCGGTCAATGTTGGTCTGGCCAAAGAGGAACTCTTTGGTGTAGGAGTTGGCGGCCTTGTCGGCCAGGTCCACCGTCGTATCTTCGTCGGCGGCGCGGCCTTCTTCCTCAACACGGGCAATGTTGCGAAGCAGCTCCTCGCGTTTGGCCTGAAGTTTCTTCCTGTAGACTTCCAGTCGTTTTTTATCCATAGCGGAGTGACACAGGCCGCTCCATGGCCCATACAATAAACCGCTGATTGTAGGCGTGGTCACTGGCAGTGTCAAGGAAGGCGCGCCCTCGGCTGGGAAATTCACGCTTGTCGCCAAATCGACTTTTTTCATTTCGGCAAGCATTCCTCCCCTTCTCCCTCAAAGGAGCTTCCCCCCTCGGTTGCGACACCCCCTATCGGCTGTTAGAATTGTGGATTCTCTGACTGCCCCGAAACAATCTAATGGAGTGGTGAAGTCCGGGCGGAAACGGGCCTGCCCGTGTGAATCAGGGACGAGTCTGGTGCGGGAAGAACTTGCAAGGGGAGGGGCGCTTGGCCAACTCTGAAGCGGCAAAATACGATCTGGCAATCATCGGCAGTGGGCCGGGAGGCTACATCACCGCCATCCGCGCCGCGCAATGGGGCCTGAAAACGGTAGTCATCGAGAAGGACGGCTTCCTGGGCGGGACCTGCCTGCACGTGGGATGTATCCCGACTAAAGTGCTGCTGCACAGCGCCGAAGTTTACGAGGAGATCCAGAACGCAAAAGAATTCGGAATCGAAGTGGGAAGCGTGAAGCTGGATTGGAAAGCGGTGCTGGCGCGAAAATCGAAAATCGTTACCAAGCACGCCAAGGGCATCGAGTTTCTTTTCAAGCGCAGCAAGGTGGAAACCATGACCGGCTGGGGGCGCATCGCCGGGCCGGGCCGCGTGGCGGTGGAAAAAGACGGGAAGACCACGGAAATCGCTGCGAAGAACATCATGCTCGCCACAGGGTCCGAGGCGCGTTCGCTGCCGGGAGTAAAGATTGACGGCAAGACGGTCCTGAGCAACATCGAGATTCTGGAGCTGGCGCAGGTGCCGAAGTCGCTGGTGGTTGTGGGCGCCGGCGCGGTGGGCGTGGAGTTCGCCTCCATCTTCCGATCGTTCGGCTCCGAGGTGACCATCCTCGAAATGCTTCCTCGCGTGGTGCCAGTGGAAGACGAGGAAATTTCCGCGGCGCTCGACAAGGCTTTCCGGAAAAAGGGCATCCAGATTCAGACAGGGGCCAAGGTGCAGAGCGTGATTTCCGACGCCAAGGGCGCCACGGTGACCTTCACTGATGCCGCCGGCAAGACGCAGAAAGTTACCGCCGAAAAAATCCTGATGGCCGTGGGCCGCGCGCCCAAAACTGAAAACCTCGGGCTGGAAAAGACAAAGGTCAAGCTGGAGCGCGGGTTCGTGCACACCGGGCCTTATATGGAAACAGACGAGCCGGGCGTTTACGCTATCGGCGACATCGTCGCGGGAATGCCGCAGCTGGCGCACGCCTCTTCCATGGAAGGAATAACTGCGGTGGCGAAAATCTCCGGCCGCGCGCAGATGCCGCCGGTCGAGCGCACGCGGATCCCCGGCGCCACATATTGCGAGCCGCAGATCGGGTCTGTAGGCCTGACAGAGAAGGCCGCGCGCGATGCGGGCTACAAAGTGAAAGTCGGCAAATTCCCGTTCATCGGGAACAGCAAGGCCACCATCCTGGCGCAGCACGAGGGCTTCATCAAAGTGGTCGCCGAGGAAACTTACGGCGAGGTGCTGGGCGTGCACATCATTGGGCCGCTGGCCACGGAGATTCTCGCCGAGGCGGTCACCGCGCTGCAGTTGGAAGCGACCGTGGATGACATGATGGCCATGTCCCACGCCCACCCGACGGTGTGGGAAGGAATGGGCGATGCCTTCGCCGCGGTGCGCGGCTGGTCCATCAACGCCTGAAGATTTCCAATTGGGATACGAATGCAAGAGTGCTGGGTAGTCGAACTCGGGAGAATCGCATATGAGCCGGCCTGCGCGCTGCAGCGGCGCATCGTGGCCGCGCGCAAGCTCTCGCTGCTGCCCGACGTATTGTTGCTGTGCGAGCACGATCACGTCATCACCCTCGGGCGCAATGGAAAGACCGAGCACCTGCTGGCTTCCGATGCGTTCCTTCATCAACGTGGAGTTGAGTTCCACGCGACAAACCGCGGCGGCGACATCACCTACCACGGGCCGGGGCAGGTCGTCGCCTACCCGATATTGAATCTCTCTGAAATTCGCCGCGACGTTGGCTGGTACGTGCGCCAGTTGGAAGAGGCGATGATCCGCACCTCGGCGGAGTATGGCGTCTCTGCGGAACGCCGCGAAGGGCGTAGCGGAATCTGGGTCAGTGTGGCGGCGCAAGCGGGAGCTCCCAGCGAAGAAAAACTCGGCGCCATCGGCGTGCACATCAGCCGCTGGGTCACTTCGCATGGCCTGGCCTACAATGTCTCGACGGATTTGAGTTATTTCGATTTGATCGTGCCCTGCGGCATTCCCGACAAGCGCGCCACATCGCTGGAACAGCTCCTGGGGCGCCGCGTGGAAATGTCTGATGCTGCCGCGCACCTGGTGCGACATCTGGGAGAATGTTTCAACCGCGAGATGCGCAGCACGTCGCCGGCGAATCTGGAAGAGTCGCTGGCCGCGGCGGAAACTCCGGTTTCAGTTTGAGATCAGGGAGAGGGATGAGCACTTCGCTCACGCAAAAACAATACCTCGAGCTTTACTACTACATGAGGCTCAACCGGTCGCTGGAAGACCGGTTGGTGAATCTTTTTAAGCAGAACAAGGTTGTCGGCGGCCTTTATGGAAGTCTGGGGCAGGAGGCGACCTCGGTGGGCACCGCCTACGCGCTCGGGCCCGGCGACTGGATCGCGCCCATGATCCGCAATGTCGGCGCGCTGCTTGTGCGAGGCTACCCTCCCCGCGACATCTTCACGCAATACATGGCGCGTTACACCTCCCCCACTTTGGGCAAGGACGGAACAAGCCACTTCGGCGATCTGAAGAAGCGCCACGTCGTCTCGCCCATCTCCATGCTCGGCGATCTGATCCCCGTGATGACCGGCGTGGCCATGGCCGGGCGTTATTTGGGGCAGAAAATTGTGACCATGACCTGGATCGGCGACGGCGGCACCTCCACCGGCGCGTTCCACGAAGGAATGAATCTCGCGGCGGTGCAGAAAGCGCCGTTCGTCTGCGTGATCGAGAATAACCAGTGGGCTTATTCCACGCCAGTGGCGCGCCAGGTTCCGATCCGCGACCTCGCCGACCGCGCCAAGGCCTATGGCATTCAAAGTTACATTGTGGACGGCAACGACGTTGTCGCGGTGTACGAAACCACCAAGAAGGCGGTGGACCAGTGCCGCGCGGGCGATGGCCCGGTCATCATCGAATCGAAGACCATGCGCATGCGCGGCCACGCGCAACACGATCCCGCGGAATATGTCCCCAAGGAAATGTTTGAGTACTGGAAGGCGCGCGATCCCCTCACGCGTTACGAAAAATATCTGACGGAGAACAAGTTCTGGGACACGAAATCGCGCAAGGAGATCGAAACGCGCATTGACCGCGAACTGACCGAAGACCTCGCCACCGCTGAAAGCGGCGCGTTCCCGCCTGCGGAACTTGCCGAGCAAGGCGTCTATTGCGACGGGTGCCACACCATCGTGGCGGATTGGAAGCGGCCGAAGTCGGAAGTCACGCCGCCGAAATCAAGCGTGGAACCGGTGTGGAAGGTCGCGGGATTTGGCGGCATGGAAACTAGCGCGGCGAGCGCGACAAGCGGCGCCCAGGGAAATGGCAGCGCCAAAGGAAACGGCGCGCGGTCATCGGCATCGAAGGCGGCGGCAAAACCCGCGAAGAGCGCGAAGAAAACCGCGCGAAGGGTGCGGAGCTGACCATGGCGCAAACCACCTTTCTCGAAGCCATCCGCCAGGCGCTCACGGAGGAAATGGAGCGCGACCCCGCCGTGGTCATGATCGGCGAGGACATCGGCGTGTACGGCGGCGCATTCAAAGTCACCGCCGGGCTCTTGGAACGCTTCGGGTGGGAGCGCGTGATTGACACGCCCATCAGCGAGACGGCCATCATCGGCGCGGCTGTAGGCATGAGCTATCAGGGCCTGCGCCCCGTGGCCGAAATGCAGTTCATTGATTTCATCGCCTGCTGCTTCAACCAGCTCACGAACTTCGTGGCCAAGTCGCATTACCGCTGGGGCGCTCCGGTGCCCATGGTGGTGCGCGGGCCTTCCGGCGGCGGAGTGCACGGCGGGCCGTTCCATTCACAGAACCCCGAAATGTATTTCGCTCACACGCCGGGATTGAAAGTGGTTTACCCGGCCACCGCGTACGACGCGAAGGGTCTGATGAAGTCGGCCATCCGCGACAACAACCCAGTCCTT
>JBGOTC010000079.1:0-10577 GCA_041476305.1 Terriglobia bacterium | reverse complement strand
GCGCCGGCGAGCGGCCGGTTGGACGCGAAAACTTATGGAGGGGCGTTTCGATTGAAAATAAATTTCAAAATCATCGCCCATCATGAACCACTCGCATCGCCGAGGCGCACATTTGCCGCGAAGGGATTGCCGATCCCGGGGAAAGGACCGCGAATGACCCATCCAACGGCGGCGACCTTGCGATCCAGCGCGCGAATCTCACTTTCCCAGGCAGCGCGATCCAGAGCCGCCAGCCTTGTCGCTACGCCCCAGGCATGCCTCCGCGCCCGCGCAAGACACGAACTGACCACCATCCCGCTCATGGAGGGGGCGACTCGCGCAGGGAGGTTTTTCCAGGAGGCTGCTTCCTCGCCGCGGACCTCCGAAAAAACCTCCGCCAGGATGTAATTGATTTCGTCGAAATCCCTTTTCAATCCCGGCAGCTTTTCGGCGGGCAGAATCTCGGCGGCGGCAATTCCGAGGTCAAGATTGATGTGGGCGTTAATTCCCAGGAGCATGTGGCGGGCGGCGGAGGTCATGGAGCTTTGCGCGGCCCGGAAGGAAACCAGCCAGCAGCGGCTGGGCGGGATTCCCAGGCGGAACTGCCGCAGGGCCTCGAAATAGCGGTCAGCAAAAACCACATCCAGCCGCTCCATTCTTGGCCCGTCCTGGAAGCGGCCGGAACAAATCCCTTCCTTCACCTTTAGCGTCACGCGGCGGTAGAGCATCGCGAAAATGCCCAACCGGTCTCCCTCGCGCTGGGAGCGCGCAATCACATCGTCCAGGCTTCGGATGACCTCGTCAATGGTTGTCGCCGGCATGGAGATTGTTCCCAATCGCTCGTTTTGAACTCAGGTTCGCGCAATGCGGTGAAGCGCGCGACGAATAGCGGATCGAGGAGGGAGGCCTCCCTTTCTCAGGGTTGATTTCCCAGCTGACAAATCCATGCCGGAAAAGGAGAAGGGTTGACCGGCAATTAGAAAACAAATGCAAATATTCTAATAATCCAGTCTGCTCAAGAATCCTAATGATGGGCGCGGCCGATGCACGTGTCAACAGAGTTCGCGATGCAGTGCTTAATCATTTCGCGCACTGCATGATCATCCAGGAATTCGGAGCGCGCCATGGGGTGTGCTAAGGTAACAAGTTCAGCCAGCTGAGTTCTCGCGTGCCGCCGCGGAAATCTTGTGCCCAAACGAAAAGCGAAACCCGATTCGTCCGGTTCGGCCAGTGCGCCGCAACGCGCCTACGTGCCCGATCCGGAACACGATCAGGAATATGATCCGCAAACGGATTCGCCGTCTATCACCGGAAATCACCGCGCGCCGGATGACATCGAGATCCCAACTATCGCTGAGATTTTTGCTCCCGGGGGAATGCTCGAGAAATGCATGCCCCAGGGGTATGAACACCGCGGCTCCCAGCTGGAGATGGCGGAGATCCTGGAGCAGGCATTTCAGAAAAAGCGCCACGCCATCGTGGAAGCCGGCACCGGAACCGGCAAGACGCTTGCCTACCTGGTTCCCGCCATACGCAGCGGACGGCGCGTCGTAATCTCCACCGCGACAAAGTCACTACAGGAACAGCTCTTCACGAAAGACATCCCATTTCTTCAGAAGCACTTCGCGCCGGACCTGAAAGTAGCGGTGATGAAGGGCCGCAGCAATTT
Organism: Terriglobia bacterium; assembly: GCA_041476305.1. Taxonomy (GTDB): domain Bacteria; phylum Acidobacteriota; class Terriglobia; order Acidiferrales; family UBA7541; genus DASTCZ01. The sequence continues at coordinate 8,929 of JBGOTC010000079.1, read as the reverse complement.
TCTTTGCCGGCAAAAAGTCCATTGGATGGAAGGGCAGCCCGCGCTTAAGGGCCTGGATGAAGTGGACTGGTTCGCGCAGATCGCTGACTGGGAAAAGCTCACCGAAACCGGCGACCGCGCGGAATTGAATTTCCTGCCGGATGACGCTGAGCTGTGGCATCGCCTGGACGCCCGCCGCGAAGCCTGCACCGGCCAGAAGTGTCCGGAGTTCAACCGCTGTTTCATCACCGCCATGCATCAACGCGCCGCCCAGGCGGACATCGTCATCGTCAATCACCACCTTTTCTTTGCCGACCTCGCTCTCCGCCAGGATGATTTCGGAAGCATCCTGCCGGAATATGCCGCGGTGATTTTTGACGAGGCGCACGAGATCGAAGATGTCGCGGGGAGCTATTTTGGCCGCGGGATTTCCAATTACCGTTTCGAGGAGCTGGCGCGAGACGCCGAACAGGCCTTGCGGATGACGCGGGAAGGTTCCGCGGCGCTCCTGCGCCGGGTCACGCGCATCAAGGAGCGCTCGAGGAATTTCTTCGACGCTTTCCCACAACGCGAGGGCCGATCACCCTTCGAGCAAGCCGAGCGCGAGCAGTTTATTGCGCATAACCGGGAATCCTACGACGGCGTGCTGCGGGCGCTCAAGGCGCTGGAAACGGAAATCGCCGCGCTGCCCGGAAAGTCCGAGGAGTTGATCAACATCGCGCGCCGCAGTTTTGAGTTGCGCGGAGAAACAGAATTCCTGATGGAGACGGCCGAGCGCAATTACGTTTATTGGATGGAGCGGCGCAACAAGGGGATTTTTCTTGCAGCTACGCCCATCGACGTCAGCGGCATTTTGCGCGAGCAACTCTTTGAGCGGTTCGAGACCGTGGTGCTGACTTCCGCCACACTTGCCGTGGCGGGACGCTTCGATTTCCTGAAACAACGCCTGGGGTTTTCCAATGGACTTGAGCGCGTGCTACCCACGGAATTTGACTACCGTGCGCAGGCGCTGCTTTATATCCCCTCGCGCATGCCCGATGTGCGCGACGCGGCGTTTCCGGAAAAAGCCACACAGGAAATCACCCGTTTGATCGAAATTACGGAAGGGCGCGCGTTCTGCCTGTTCACCAGTCTGAGCCAGATGAAGGAAATCTACGGCCGCGTGCGCAAGGCCGTTGATTTTCCGCTGTTGCTGCAGGGCACCTCGCCGCGTCCCGCGCTGCTGGAAAAATTCCGCAACACGCCGAACGCGGTGCTGTTCGCGACCTCCAGTTTCTGGCAGGGCGTGGACGTGCCCGGGGAGCAGCTTTCCTGCGTCATCGTGGACCGCCTGCCGTTCGCGGTGCCGAGCGACCCGGTCGTCGCCGCGCGAGTCCGCGCGTTACAGGAGGAGGGGCGCAATCCCTTCGCCGAATATCAGGTGCCGGAGGCGGTGCTCGCGCTCAAGCAGGGATTTGGCCGTTTGATTCGCGCGCGCACCGACCGCGGCGTCCTGGCCATACTCGATAACCGCATCGAGCGAATGCAGTATGGTAAGATTTTCCTGGCTTCGCTTCCGGAATATTCCATCACCAGGGAAATCGCGGACGTGGAGCGCTTCATGCAGGCGAAATCCCGGCCGTAACCCTTCACGAAAGGTCCGCAATGTTTGAAGTCAGCGTTGATGAAACTTTTTCCGCGGGGCACGCCCTGCGCGGCTACAAGGGCAAGTGCGAGAACCCGCACGGACACAATTACAAAGTGCGCGTCACGCTGGAAGGTCCGGCGCTCGATTCCATCGGGTTGCTTTTTGATTTCGTTCACCTGAAGCAGGTTTTGCATGGCGTGATTGGCGGCATGGATCACAAATATCTGAATGATCAGGCCCCGTTTGACGCCATCAATCCTTCGGCCGAAAATATTGCGAAATTCATTTATGACCAGGGTTCTCTCGGCATGCGCGAACATTTGAAGGGCGCGACGCAGGCCCCGCGCATCACCAGCGTCACGGTGTGGGAAACCGATGTGACGTCAGCCACTTACCGGCCGTAGGTTGGATTTGAATCCCGCAAGTTGGTTGACCAACCAAACGCTTGCCGGCGTTTTTCAGAAGGGCTAGAAGGAACATGAACCGCGCGTACCTGATTATCGCCATCCCGGCAATTCTGATCGCCACGGCATACTTTCTTCTCGCCGCCTATGCGGGAGTCCATCTGACTTACCCGCGCATGATTGGCGCCGCGGCCGGCTTTCTTGTGGCGGTCTATGTCGTGCACGTTTACCGGCGGCGCAAGCCGCGCTCCAGCCCGCATTAAGCCATGGTCATCACTGAAATATTTCGCTCCATTCAAGGCGAGGGCACGCGCGCAGGATTGCCGTGCATCTTTGTCCGCTTCACGGGATGCAACCTGCGTTGCACCTGGTGCGACACGGCATACGCGTTTTATGGCGGCACGAAGATGAGCGTGGAAGAGATCTGCGGGAAGGTCGACGATCTGTCGCGACCGGCGCCTCAAGGGAAGCCGATCCGGCTGATCGAACTCACGGGCGGCGAGCCGCTGCTGCAGGCGGAGATTTATCCGCTTGCGGAAAAACTGGTTGCCGGCGGCTACACAGTGATGATCGAGACCAGCGGCGAGCGCTTCATCGGAAAACTTCCGCGCGAAGTCATCAAGATTGTGGACGTGAAGTGCCCTGATTCCGGCGCGGCGGAGACATTCGATCCCGCAAACCTCGAAGCCATTGGAATGAATGATGAACTAAAGTTTGTGATCGGCAGCCGGCGCGATTATGAGTTTGCGCGGGAGTTCACGGTGCAACACGGTTTGGCGGCTCGGGTCCACCAGGTGATTTTCTCGCCGGTGTTCCGCGACCCGGCGGGATCGTGGCAGGGGTTCGAGGCGCGCGAACTGGCGGAGTGGATCCTGGCCGACGGACTGCCGGTGCGGCTCGGGCTGCAGTTGCACAAATTCATCTGGGACCCTGCAATGCACGGGGTGTAGCAATTGTCGAGAAGAAATTGGGAACGAATGGGGTGACGGGAGTGGCTGAAAAAAAACACAAGGCCGTGGTGCTGGTCAGCGGGGGGATGGATTCGTGCGTCACCGCGGCGATGGCCCGCGAAAAATACGAAACTGCTTTTTTGCACGCGAGTTACCGCCAACGGACCGAACACCGGGAGCGCCGCGCCTTTGACGCCATCGCGGATTTCTATGGCGTGAGTGAACGGCTGGTTGCGCGCCTGGACCACATTGCGCAAATCGGCGGATCGGCGCTGACGGATGCGCGCATCGCGGTTCCGGAGCGGCAATCCGCCGACGATGTTTCGCGGCACGCGAGAATACCGCCGACTTACGTGCCGTTCCGGAACGCCCATTTTCTTTCGGTGGCGGTGAGCTGGGCGGAAGCCATTGGCGCTCGCGCGGTCTTCATCGGCGCGGTCGCGGAGGACAGCTCCGGCTATCCCGATTGCCAGCCGGAATATTACCGAGTCTTCCAGGAGCTGGTTCGGGTGGGAACACGCCCGGAGACGCAGATTGAGATTGTGACTCCCGTGATTGGCCTGCGAAAGAGCGAGATTATTCGCCGGGGCATCGAGCTAGGGGCTCCCCTGCATCTAACTTATTCATGCTATCAGGCGGAGGACGCAGCCTGCGGAACATGCGACAGCTGCCTCTTGCGCCTGCGGGCCTTTGCGGAGGCGGGGCTCCCAGACCCCATTGCGTACCGGACAGGTGTTGGCATTGCAAGAGTTTGAGAGATAATAGGGAGCAGGTTCGCCGGGGTATGTAAGGGGCGCCGTAACGCCCAGGCTCCGGACCCGGCTGGGAGGAATGACCGTGAAAACGAAATTGCTGCGGATGGTGGGCATGGCGGTGGTGCTGGCTGTGTGCTTCTTGTCGGCGCCGGCATGGCTGGGCAGCCGCGTGTATGCGCAGCGCCAGGGCACCATTCTGGGGAACGCGAAGGATGACCAGGGGAAGCCGATGGTTGGACTGACGGTAATCATCGAACCCGATAATGGGACTGAGAAGATCACCGTCACTACCGATAACAACGGACATTTTGTGAAGCAGGGCATCCCGATTGGGACCTACGTAATTACCTATAAGCAGGGCGAATTGATCCTCTTCCAAATCAAGGCTCCCGTGGCCGCGGGCAAGGAAACCGATGCCAGCCTGAACATGGCTGACCCGAGAGTCGCGGATTACGTAGCAAAGATCAAGAAGGCAAACGAGGAGATGGAAAAATTCGGCAAACTCAAAGTCCACTTTGATGCTGGAACGGCGGCACTCGCCCAGGCAACGGACCTCCGCAGCCAGTTGACCAAGGCTCCTGCGGCGCAGAAACCTGATTTGCAGTCGAAGCTCAATCCCATCGCAACACAAGCCATCACCGAGTTTCAGGAAGCGCTAAAAGCCGTTGATGAAAAAGACGACACCAACCGCCTTTCAGTCCTTACACAACTGGCCGCCGCCTTTGATGCGGCCGGGAAGTATGAAGAGGAAGCGCAGACTCTGCAGCAGATCGTGGCGGTGAAACCGGACGCGAGCCTCTACAACAATCTGGGAAACGCGCTGGCAAAGACCGGAAAGGTGGATGAAGCGAAGGCGGCGTATCTGAAGAGCGGAGAGGTCGATCCGGCGAATATGGCGGAGGCCTACCGCAACTTCGGCGCGGTCCTCTTTAACCTCGGGCGATTGTCGGATCCGGCGGTGATGGAAATGTTGCGCAAGTCCACGCAGCTCGAACCCACCAATGCGCAAGGTTGGTTCCTGCTGGGCGTGGCTCTGGTTGCCAACATGACGGTGAAGCAGGAGGGCGACAAGATGATTCCGCAGCTCCTGCCCGGAACGATTGAAGCCTACCAAAAGTGCATTGATCTCGATCCGAACGGCCCTCTTGCCGATCAAGCCAGATTGGGGCTGCAACAGTTGAAGGACCTGGGCCTCGGCGTTGACATCAAGATCGTCGCGCCGAAAGTGAAACACTAAACTTCGCGAATTTCCGCATCGAGCCGATGCAAGCCGCGCGAATTCTAAAAATGTGAAAGTGTGCCGGTGATTTTTGTGCGGCGCAGAGCCCAGGAAAAAACCAAACAGGATACGGGAAGAAGCACCGCCGCGAATAACAAGAGCACGCGGATGGAATGCCACAATTCACCGAAGCCGGCTCCATTGAGGAGCGCCGCGCGCAACCCTTCCAACGAATAGGTTACCGGCAACAGCCTCGCCAGGACCTGCAGCCAGTGCGGAAGCACCGAAACCGGATACATCATCCCTCCCAGCACACCTGAGAGCCCGAGCAGCAGCCACTTGGCCGGATTTCCGCGCATGAACAGAAGCAGGTAGCTCGCGGAGAGAATCCCCAGGCCGACAAACGCGAGCACAGAAGCTGCAAGGACCAAGACTGCTCCCCACCAGTTGGCCCCTCCGGCTGGAAATCCAAACAAAAGCAGGCCCCAGGTGAGATAAATGCCCGTGCGCATGGAAAACAGAACGAGCGGGAAAAGTGCCGATCCTGCAAGGATTACGGGTACGGAGGTATCGGTCACCAGCATCGCTTCCAAAGTGCCGTTGGCCCGGGCGGCATCAATGGTCTGGTCAAAAGTGTTCATGGCCACGGACATGTAATCGAAGAACGCGATGCCCACCAACGCAAATGAAAAATATGTGTTGCCGGCCGGGAGAGCGCGGGTCAGCTCAGGGCTCTGCACGAAGTGGGAGAGATAATAAAAGGTCGCGACGGCAAAAAGTGTTTCGGCGAGTTGGAAGACGAAAGCAATGTGGTAGCTGTTTTCGATGGCCAGGTCCCGCTGGAAGAAGATCAGGAGCTTGCGCCACAGCCTCATTGCTGGATCCCTTCCGCACCGGCCACTGTGCGTTTCGTCAACCGCGCCATGGCCGCTTCGAGAGATTCGGCGGAGGCCGCGCGCCGCATTTCGTTGGGAGTCCCGCAAAACAACACTCGGCCGCCATCGAGCAAGGCCACGCGGTCCGCGAGCAATTCCACTTCGGCGAGCGAGTGGGAGGCCACCAACAGGGTCGTTCCCTGGCGGCCGACCAAGTCCTTTCGGAGGAATTGACGGAATTCCGACGCCGTCAAAGGGTCAAGGCTTCGCGTCGGCTCGTCGAGGAGAAGAACCTGCGGACCATGAAGAAGGGCCCTTGCCAGGCTGAGCCGCTGCACGGTCCCCGCGGAAAGCGTGCGGATCTGGCTGTTCAGGACCTTCTCGAGACCCAGGCGTCCAGCAATTTCCATGATGCGGCGGTCAATATCGCGGCGATCCAATCCACGGAGCTTCGCAAAAAATCTCAAGTTCTGGCGCCCAGTCAGTCTCCAGTAAAAACCCGCATCCGCGCCGCTGTGGAAACCGAGGCAGCGGCGCACATGCATGGGATCGCGAACAACATCCCAGCCGGCGATGGCCGCAGTTCCCCTGGTGGGCAGCAACAATGTCGTCAGAATCCGGAGCAGTGTGGATTTGCCGGCTCCGTTGGAGCCAACGAGGGCAACCGATTCGCCGGGGGCAACGCGAAGACTCACGCCGGAGAGCGCGGGATGAACAGGACGGGAGAAAGGAGCCAGGTAAGCTCCCCATCCAGACTTGACCAATGGAAAGAGTTTTTCGATCTCCTGAACGAGAATTGCGTCAGTTGCCACGGAGATTTGTTATACAGGAACTAGACTGCATGAATCCAGCGGCCAGGCGCGGCCGAATTACTTAACCCCGGCATCCAGAAAATCAAAACCCTTCGATACCCAGTCAATCCCCAGCCCTGATTTCGCCGCCGAAGATTTCTCGATTCCTTCCACAAAGGAAGGAAGCTGCTGGAGCAGGTCGGTCAGATAGGCGGTGAAGTTCACTCGATTGAAAAAATTGTAGTTTACCGTAATGGATTTCTCGATGGCCAGGACATGATGCCACCACCCACAAGGGATAAAGAGCGACTCGCCGGGATTCAGGATGCACTCGAATGCCGTGGCCTTCCGGAAAAGCGGAAACTCCCGCAGATCGGGGCGATCCACGTCGACTTTTCCGTTGTAGAGCGCCGCGGAATCATCCGGCGAGAACAACAAACATTTTTTCCTGCCCCGGATCTGGGCCAGGTAAGCGTGGGAGTGAAGGTAATCCTGGTGAAGAACGGCCTGGGAGCCCGAGGGACCGATGAGCAGTCCTGAAGAATAGTATCTGGTGGCATTGTCCAGGGCCAGACGGAAAGCCTCCGGGAGCAGCGGGAACCAATCATCCACGAATGCCGGGCTGAGCACGACATCGTCCAGCAGTTCGGGGTGCGCGACGAAGGCGCGCCAAGATGTGAGGTACAAAGGCTGGCCGGCCAGTTCGGCAGGCTCTTTCACCGGGTACTTCGTCTCCGCGTCAATCCAGAAGCCGGGGGATTTTCCCTCCGGCGCGTCGAGATAGTCGATGTATTCGCCGAGCTTGACTATTTTTCTGAATTTTTCGTTGGACCAAACAGATACAACAACATTCTCCGAACCGTAGCGCGACTGAAACATCGGAAAGTCCCAGTTGGCGCAAGCCTTCCAGGAATTCAAGGCATCGGTGACAATGACCGGTTTTCCGGTTCCCGATAGAAAACGCTCGTAGAACGGCTCCGGGCTCAACCCATGGGCCCGCTCGATTGGATATGTTCGGCAGTGCTCGATCATTTCTCTCCCCGCCACGCAAAGTCACGTTGGAGGAATCCGCAAAAAAGAATTCAGTTGAAAGCCGGCACAGGGCCTTTGCCCGGCGCCGGGGAACGCCCACGACCACCGATGCTATACTCTCGAAGAATACTCCACAAAGGGATTGCGCAGATTTCTTGAGCGGCGAAGTATGCGATGGCTGCTGCAGAACGCGAAAGACCGCTTGCGCCGCGGGCTGAAATCGCCGGGGTATGCGGCGGCGCGTCTGGTTCACCACCTGATTGGCTCGGATGAGCGATTCCTGGCTTCCGTTACGGATTCAGCTCCGGCCGCCATCCGAGAATTCATTGATGAACCCTCCCGCCAACTGGATTTCATGACGCACTTGAAAGGCTGTATCCCGGCATTGCGAGAGACTCCGGATCCGATTTGTTATCTCTATGCCAAGAAAATTCTGATCCAGTACGCGGTGGCGCGGGCGATGCGGCCGGAGGTAATCGTGGAAACCGGCGTGGGCAACGGCATCTCTTCCATCTACTGGTTGCTGGCGTGCCAACTGAACGGGAAGGGGCGCGTGTATTCCATTGATATCGATAACGGAGAATTTCTTCCTCCGGGGAAGCCCACCGGTTGGATCGTGCCGGGGTTGTTGCGCTCGAGATGGACACTCAGGTTGGGTGATGCGTGGGACGTGTTCCCCCAGCTCCTTGCCGAGGCGGGAGAATTGGACATTTTTGTCCACGACAGCTGCCACTCCTACGAACACATGAAATTTGAGTTCGATCAGGCCTATCCGCGCATCCGGGCCGGCGGCCTGTTGATGTCCGACGACGTCGAGTTCAATTCCGCCTATGATGATTTCATTCGCGCCCGCGGGGTCAGGACGCATCGAATTATCAGCGGCGTTGGCATCATGAAGAAAGAAAGCGCCCAGGAGAAGTCTTCCCGGGACGATGAATGAATTCGCCGGAGAATCGTGGCATTCCCCGGTTCCAACCCGTTGTCAGATTCACGGGGCCAGGGTTCGGTTTTCGCCGGGGCGGTATTAGAATATTCGGTTGCCGCGGATCATCGGATGTAACAGGCGGGCGAGACTCCATTGTTTAACGCGAGTGGAATGACGAAGAGCGACTTACGCAGTGATTTTCCGGGGCTCACGCACACCTACGGAGTCTATGGCATCACCTTGCGAAGTCAGATTCCCCTCGCGCTGCCGGAGTACGCCGATGGCGGGCTGGCTGAATTTGAGCTGCAGATGCGCGAGTCATCTTATTTCAAAGAAACAGTGGCGGGCACTCCGTTAAAATGGTCGCACTAT
>JBGOTC010000078.1:0-10586 GCA_041476305.1 Terriglobia bacterium | reverse complement strand
GCTTCACGATGCAAGTCACGAGCTCGCCGATACGGCCGATATATTCGTTGTAAACGGTGTCGCGTTCGGCTTCACGCACCTTCTGCATAATGACTTGCTTGGCGGTCTGCGCGGCGATGCGCCCCAGGACGTCGGTGGGACGCGACATTACAATGTCCGTGCCGATTTCAGCGTTGGGGTCCTGCTTTTTGGCTTCGGCGAGGGTCCATTCCTTGTTGGGGTCGGTGACTTCCTCGACCACGGAGCGGACGGCAAACACGCTGATCTGGCCCGATTCGGCGTCGAATTTTGCGCGCAGATCTTCCTCGGTCTTGTAATACTTCCGGGCGGCGACCACCATGGCGTCCTCAATGGCCGCGACGATGATCTCCGGCTCGATGTGCTTATCCCGGCTGATCTGCTCGATTGTCTGGTACAGCAAACTCGCCATCTGATCCCACCCTGGGAACTAAAACTCCACCACCAAATTTGCCTTGCGAATGTTTTCGAACGGCAGCTCGATCAATTCCTTCGTGACGCCGTCCTTTTTCGAGCCCTTCTCCAGTTCGATGCGCACTTTGCCTTCGGCGTATCCCGCGAGGCGCCCTTCCAGAAAGTTTGAAGGCCTCGCGCCCTCGCCCGCCACAATCGGCTCGTTGGTCCAAACTTTGGCGAGCCGCCCGACAAAGCGTTCGTAATCAGCCGCTTTCCGGAGGTTGCGGTCCAGCCCCGGCGAACTGATTTCCAGGACGTAACGCGGTCCAGGAACCAGATCCTCAATATCGAGGATCACGCTTAACTGCTCACTGACGGCCTGACAATCGGCGTGGCTGACGCCTTCGGGCCGGTCAATATAGACGCGAAGGAAGCGGTCCTTGCCGACCTTCCATTCGATGTCCCAAACTTCCAGCCCTTCCGTGCGCGCCACGCGCTCGGCGGCCTCGCGAATCCGGTCAAGATCCATTTGCCTGCCGGTTGGGGGAGACGGCCCCCTCGTCTTGCGGCCGGTGGCGGTCCCGAGTTGCCGGGCGCGGCACTGACGCAAGAGACGATTTTCAGCCAATAAAAAAGTGGGCTCGCGCCCACTCAGTCATTCGACCCCTCATCAGAGCGGTGCCAAGTATAGACCTTGGCGGGCGGTTCGCGCAAGGAGGGGGAAGGGAGGCGGAAGTGGCGGTTATTTTGGGGATGAATTGTGTGCCAAGGCCGCAGGGGCTAAAGCCCCCGAGCGGGGAGGCTTTATGGCACGACTGAAGTCGTGCCCTCCCAACATCGAACAAGACGGTTCGAGCAAGGAGTGGGGTGGGGCATGATTATGACGTCAAGGAATTTGGTGGCGGTCGCGGCAGGGCAGGGGGCCACCTTATTGCGTCTTCGTGCTTACCTCGTAGGAAGGTCACAGGGCTTCTCCTCTTGAAATTTCGCTAGAGAAGCCCAACAATGAATTTATGGGGTTCAGATGCGGGCTTCGTCCGCGTTTGAATCTTGCCCTGCCGTCAGTTCACGCTGACGGCGGGGCTTCTAATTCATTTCTTTGCGCTTTTCTTCATCATCTCCCACAATCTAATGGCTCCCGGAGAAGGGTAAGCACCAGCGTTATCTTTAGTGCGAGCACGCGCAAGGAGTTTTGCGCTAAGTCTCCACGCCGTGATGCCGTCTATGCTCGTCATTTCTGCTTCTTCGGGCTTCAATCGACGCAAGGTTGTCGAAACGGAAGCAAGTTCGTTACTTGTGTACCCACTAAAATCAAATCCTGCGGCGCGAAGCCGATCTCGAACATCGGCAGCGGTCAGGTACTTCGGAGCAGTTTGAGAGAGAACCCGGATAATACTGTCCTTCAGGCTGGCCTCTCTAATTGTCATACCCTCGTTTGCTTCCCGAAAAGCAGCCATATACCCGTCTCTCAAATCGTCGGGCAGCATATTGAGCGTGGCAAAAAAGAATTGCCTCAGTTTCGCAGCCTCAATCTCGAGGCGCTCCGTCTCTTTGCGCGTCGCAACCATCTTTCGCAAGGTGTCGTTCAGAACAGCCGCATAGTTGGTGCCACTCATAGTCAGGAGTATAGACAATGTCTATAACAAGTCAAGGAAAAAAGAACGCTAAACCTCGAAATAAATGGGATGAGGCAATCGCTGATGCCAAGCGGAGAACAAAGGGTCGGAAATTCACCATTGAAGTATTCAAGCAGCGCAAGAAGAAAGGCGAGCCGTGGCCGGGGGGCTCTGCGAAGCGCAACACCGCCAACGAGAAGGCTGCCGCATGAGCGTCAAGGCAGTTTGTGGGAATTGTGGCGTCGTGATGTTTGAGTGCAGCTCGGACTATTTATGTTCGGACTACGCTTGTAAGAACTGTGTGGCGATCAACTGGTTCGATAAGTCCAAGGAACCGACCACAGTTGTTTTGCCTCAGCACCAAGGAGAGGACCAGACCAGCGGCAGTCCTCCCCAGAGCACGTTACAGGGCAGGGCCTAGACTTGATTTCATTGGCAGACAAACCGACAGCCCACCATGTAATCGGGCGACCGCATTTGAGGCACTGGAAGAGAGCGACATGGACGCTATTCTCGGACATCGTTCCTCCTGCAATCGTGGAGCCGAGATGCTAACACTTTCACGGATCAAAGATGAGTGAGCGTCTTTAGGGATTGGAGACTCGGAACTATAATGGGGGATTAAAGGAGAACTAACTTGAAACCCCATTACGCTTCTAAGGCATTTCACTCAGACAACACAAACAACACAGTGCGACCGAATGTTTATATCTGCGATAGGAGTAAACGAGATTGGAAAAGCATTGAAGCACGCTGGGACAGCAAGTGGAGTAGGACTATTCATTTGTGCGAAGACCACGCCGCCGAAAAGGGCCTTGTTTGGTGAATCGGACATCCATAGCAACATGACAATGTCCCATTACCGGAAGAGGAGGAAGTGGCGATTAATTTGGGGATGAATTGTGGGCTGAGGCCGCAGGGGCTAAAGCCCCTGAGTAGGGCAGGCATTACGGCACGACTGAAGTCGTGCCCTCCCGGTGACATCGGAAATGTTGGAGCCTCCTAGCGGGGGACAGGTCGTGCCCTCCCGATGACATCGGAAATGTAAGTGCCTGACGGCAGGCAGGCTGAAGCTCCGAGCCCCCCTAAAATGCAGAATCTAGGCGTTGGTCACGCTGAGCCGATTGCCATCGGGGTCTTTGAACCAGGCGACGCGGATGGCTCCGCCGGGAGCGGTCCAGACGCCGAGTTCATCGTGGCGGAAGCCCGGAATAATATCGAAAGCCACGCCCTTTTCGTGCAGGGCTTTTACCGTCGCGGGCACATCCGGCACCTTGAAGCCGAGGATGGTGTGCACATGCGGAGTGAAATCGGCGACGAGGGAGACGCGCAGCGTGATTCCTGCAATGTTGAAGACGGAGGCGAAGTTGTCCTCGAGTGCCAGTGATAGCCCGAGGGTGTCGCGATAGAACGCCGTGGCGCGGGCGCGGTCCCGGGTGCAGATGATGATGGCGGGCATTGCGGATTCCAGGATTCCCATTTGTTCCTCCGTGTGAAGAGATGAGGCAGTAGCCCCGCAAAACCAAAGTCAAAAGCCCCGGTGTGGAGCGCTGGACCCTTCGACTCCGCTCAGGGCAAGTGAAGCACTTGGAACCCGGGCTACACAAGCTCTCGCTTGCGCGAAGAAAAGAAAATTAGAGATCAATTTGAAGCGGGCGGGTCTTAGACCCGCCCCTACGAAGAAGTGCTGATTGAAAAACTCAGGCCTCGCGGCGGCGGGTGTGAAACCGACGGGCGCGAGGCCTGAGAAGATCGAGTCGAATTACGGCAACCCTATTCGAGGGAAACCGCTGAAGCAAAAACTCCAAAAGCAAGAGAGCAAAAACTAAGCCGCCAAAGCCAAAACAAAATTACAGATGGCCAGTTGTTACTGGCCGCCGCCACCGGGACGCTTGGGCGGAGGATTGGTCGTCGGCGGAGGATTGGATGCCGGAGGCCGCGCGGCCGGCGCGCCTGCCCTGATGGGATACTGCGTGTCATAGAGCTTGACGATGGAATCCGTGATGTCGATAGCGGCGGCGCGGTAAAGAACTGGCGTGGCCTGGCCGGAGCTATCAATCACCACTGCGATGGCGTTTTCCCGTGCATAGCGATCGATGACGTCCATCATCTTGCGGCCGATGACATCAATGGCGTCGGACTGCGCGGCGGTCACTTCGTCCTGATATTCTTCCTGCTTGTGCTGCAATTGTTTTCCCAGGATTTGGCCCTGGCGCTCCTTGCGGGCCTTTTCCTCTTCGCTGAGGGTATTGGCGCCGGCAGTAAGCTGCTTTTCGAGGTCGTCCATCTGCTTGCGGATGCTGTCCATTTCGGTTTGACGGGCGGCGAAACGTGACTGCAGTTCGGCGGAGGCCTGCTTGCCTTCCGCTGTTCCCACGATTGCGCTGCGGACGTTCAGGATTGCTATCTTGCTCGGCGCGGGCCCCGCGGGGGGGGCGCCGGTGGTGCCAGTCTGCGCAAACGCCGCCGGGGCCATGCCCAAAGCTGCGAGTGCCATCCATGGAATTAACGCGCGGATTTTCACTCTTAATCTCCTTAGTGGGAACAATCCCAATGACGCAGAACAAGCATTATAACTGCCGCGTTTTGCCATCGTCAACCTGACAAGGCATCCCTGACCTGGCGCGGTGTTTGCCTGCTCTACCGAGGATACCACCCCCTCGGCGATTAGACGCAGGTTGTTCTCCGGCGGTTGGCCGGGGGGTACTGCGAGGAACGGCCACCGGAGCGCTATTGCTGGGGATTGGCGCCGCGTCCGGAGGTGTCCTTGCCGGCGAAAATGGGGCGGCCGGAGCTGCCAACAGGGCGCAACATGCGCGGGGTGATGACGATCAGCAGCTCGGTTTCGCTGGTGGTGGTGTTGCGTGGGGCAGCGAGCGCGCCGACGGCGGGGATCTGGCCAATGCCCGGCCAGCCGAGAATGGAGCGCAGGTCCTGCTGATCCACCATGCCGGAGAGAATGGTGATTTCGTTTTCACGGACGCGGACGGTCTGCTGGATGGTGCGGTTGCTGATGATGGGGATGTTGTTGATGCTGCTGCCGGAGAGGCTCTTGATTTCAAAGGTCAGTTCGAGAGTGACTTCGCTGTTGGGATGCAGGTGCGGGGTGGCCTTCACTTTGAGGCCGATGTCCTCATATTGCGAGGCGGGGTAGGAGGTTTGATTGGCGACATTGGGAATGTTGATGGTGGAAGTATTCAGGATGATGGAGATGATGTTTCCGGTTTGCGCGGCGACGGCGAGGTCGGGGCGCGTATCGCCATTGAAATCGCCGGTGGCGAGCGCGACGGGCGAGGCGCCAACGGGGACATCGAGACGGAAATTGAAGCCGCCGAGGCCATCGCCAATCAGGACCGATGCGGTGTTTGCCGATTGATTGGCGGTGATGAGGTCGGGGATGCCGTCGCCATTGAAATCGCCGGTGATAATGGCCTGGGGCGCGGTACCGGTTGTGAAGTCAACCCGCGAGGAGAAAGTGCCGTCACCATTGCCCATGAAAATGGAGACGGTGCCGCCGGTGAAATTGGTGACGGCCAGGTCCCGGCGCCCGTTATTGTCAAAATCGCCGGCGGCGATGCCGGTGGGCTGCGCAGCGGTGGGGAAATCGGTCTTGGTGGAAAAAGTGCCGTCGCCATTGCCGAGGAAAATGGAAACGGTGTTGTCCGTGAAATTGACGACGGCGAGATCGGTTTTTCCATCAGTGTTCAATTCCGCGGCGGCGAGGGCCTGGGGCGCGGCTCCGGTGACGAGAGAGGGGGCGGCGGCGAAGACTCCAACGCCATTGTTCATGAAAATGGAAACGGTGTTGTCCGTGTGATTGACGACGGCGAGATCCGGGCGCGTGTCGGAGTTGAAGTCGGCGGCAACGATGGCCGCGGGCGATTGCCCGGTGGGGAGAACCTGCGTGGCGGTGAACGTCCCGTCGCCATTGCCGAAGAAAATGGAGACGGTGTTATCGCCCTGATTCACGACGGCGAGATCGAGTTTGGAATCGCCGTTGAAATCGGCGAGGGCGAGCGCGACGGGAGCGGTTCCGACGGGAGAGTCCACGCGCGCGGCGAAAGTGCCGTCACCATTTCCGAGGAAAACGGAAATGGAGTTGTCGGTTTTGTTGGCGACGATCAAGTCCAGTTTGCCATTTCCGCGCAACGACCCGGTGACAACTGCGCTCGGGGCCTTGCCGGCGAGGAGATCGCTGCGCGGCAGGGCTCCCTGCGCGATTTGAGCGTTGGCAAGATCCGAGGAGAGCAGGGAAAGCGCGATGGGGAAATGCGTGCCCTGAAAGAACGTGGCGGCCTGGCCATCCTGGGCGCGCAGGAGCAGGCGCTGCGCGCTGCGCACGGTTCCAAGTGTCTGGGAGAAATCCGCCTGCATGCCGGGCGGCGTGGAAAAGAATGTGGTCAGGCCGCCGCCGAAGGCGACGAGCGGGGGAAGAAGTCCGCCGAGGAGGCCGCCGCCGGAAGTGGTGCCGAAAATCCGCTGGATGACCGCGAGCAATTGCTGGCTGGTGGCGGCGTTCTGGACGTCGAGAAGATCCTGACGGCTGAGGGAAGAAGCTCTTGCGGAAGTGGGCGGCGTGATGCCCAGGAGACGCGCGGCATCGCGATCCACTTCCAACAATTCAAATTCGAGGACGAGTTCACCGCGGCCCTGCTCGATTTCATTGAGCAACTGCTCGGCGACACTGGAGACCTGCGGGGTGTCGCGGATGGTGAGTTCGCGCGTGGCGGTGTTGAGCGAGGCGCGCGTGCTGCCGGTCATGGTGCGGATGAGGCGCAGGGTCTCCGTCATCTCCGCGTCGGAGAGGCTGGCGGGGAGGATGAAGGTGCGGACATCAATTTGTTCGTACTGTTTGCGCTTCGCGGGCAAGTCCTCGGCGACGATGAAGATGCCGTCGTCGATGGCGGTCCAGAATGTGTGGGTTTGCGCGCCGACCATGGTCATGGCGGTGGCGAAATCCACGGCGGGGGCGCGGAAGCGGATCAGGCGCGGGGGCAAGTCGGGATCGAATTCCGGCGTGAGGCCGAATTGCCGCGCGATTTCAGAATAGGCGGAGCGGACGTCGCCACGAAAATCAAAAGTGCGCAGGCCGGGCTGCGGGTGGATTTGCACGGGCCCGCCGAGGCGCGGGCCACGGGGGCGGCTTGGAACATTTTGCAACGCTTCGATCTGCGCGAGGCGCTCGTTTGCCACGGAGTAAGTGGAGTCGAGCGCGAGCGCGGCGCGGAGCTCCTTGATGGATTGGGAGAGATCGCCGGCGATGGCGCTGCGTTCGGCGGCGTCCATGCGCTGCTGCACGAGGCGAAAGCGCGCGGTATCGCGCAGGAGCTGGATGTCCGCGTCCTGCGGAGAGAAGGAAGACGCGGACTGGTAGGCGGCGTAAGCGGCGGTCCAGTCACCGGCACGCTCCGCTTTCTGGCCTTCCTGAACGGCCTTGCGCGCTTTGCCGGGGTCGGCAGGCTTTTGCTGCGGCGCGGATCGAGAGGGGGGCTGGGATTGCGGCGCGACGGGCGCCCCGATGATGGAGAGGACGAGGGCGACTGCGGCAAGCCTGCGAGATGGAGGGGACGAGTTCATTCAGGTGCCAGGCCCAGGAGCCGGATTGCGGCGCGGGACAATAAACATTGTATGGGATGCGGGGGCGGGGTGGCGGGACTTCCTTGACGGGTGAGGACAAAGAAGCTAGACTGGAATTGCAGTTGCAAACCAGTTGCAACTAGAGTTGCAAGAGGAAAATCCCGTTGCTCTCATCTTTGCTCATCGCCCTCCGGGAGGGTGTCGAAGCCGCGCTGATTGTCGGCATCGTGTTGGTGTATCTCGACCGGAGCGGCCGGCGAGCGCTTTCGCGGTATGTGTGGGCGGGCGTGGGGGTGGCGATCCTGCTGAGCGGGGCGGTGGCCGCGGCGCTGGGGCACTGGCAAATCAACCAGGACGGATTCGAGGGCATGCTGCTGCTGGTGGCGGCGGCGTTCATCGTGTCCATGGTTGTGTGGATGAACCGGATTGCGCGCCGGCTGAAGAAAGAAATTGAACAGCGCGTTGAGAATATTGCGGTCAGCCCGGCACGGGCGGCGGGTTGGGGTCTCTTCCTGTTTGTTTTCCTGATGGTGCTGCGGGAGGGCGCGGAGCTGGTTGTGATTCTGCGCGCGGTGGAGTTTTCCGCGGCGGGCGTGAGCGTGTGGATCGGAACTTTCCTGGGGCTGGGGATCGCGATCGCCGTGGGGTTGTTTTTCTTTCAGGGCACGCTGCGGATTCCGCTGGGCAGGTTTTTCGCGGTGACCAGCGTGATCCTGATGATTGTGGCGGTGCAGCTCGCGCTGACGGGAATCCACGAACTGAGCGAGGCGCAGTGGCTGCCATCAAGTCAGCGGGAGATGGCCATCGTGGGGCCGATTGTCCGCAACGACATATTTTTCTTCGTGGTGATATTGGGAGCGGCGGGGATGCTGGTTTTGCGGGAGTGGCTGGCGCAAAGGCATGCGTCGCGAGCGGCAGCGGCGCCGAAGGAAGCGAATGACGCGGACCGGCGCAGGATGGAATGGGAGCGGCGACGGCAGAGGAGATGGATGTTCTCCGCGGCGTCGCTGTGCATGGTGGTGATTCTTGCGCTGGCGGCGGACTTTGTTTACGCGCGGGCGGCGGCCGCGCCTCCGGGGGCGGAAAATGTGTTTGCGCTCGGCGGCGTGATCAGGATTCCGATTGAAAAGCTGGATGACGGTAAGCTGCACATCTTCGAAGTGCGCGAGGGCACGAACTCCGTGCGATTTATTGTGATCCGCAAACTGGGGGGATGGGGAGTGGCGCTCGACGCATGCCGGATTTGCGGCTGGGCGGGATACCGGCAGGACGGGCAGAACGTGATTTGCCGCAACTGCTCCTCGGCGATTTACATCCCGACCATCGGCGAGGCGGGCGGGTGCAATCCCGTGGGCGTACCGGGAAGCGTTGAGGGCGGAGCGGTGGTGATTCACTTGGACGCGCTACAGCACGCGACGACAGAAGTGCCGCACGAGATGACGCATTAATCTCTGACCAATGTTCCTGCGAATCATCAGCGAATCATTCTCGAGGACGCCGCGGCGCAAGTTGCTGACCGGAGCGGCGCTCGCGCTGGGCATGGCGGTGGCGACGGCGACGCTGACGGTGGCATTGAACGTGGGAGACCGGTTGGCCACGGAGTTCCGGAGCCTCGGAGCGAACCTTGTTGTGACTCCCAAGGCGGATACGCTGCCGCTGCAAGTGGGCGGCGTGGATTACCGCCCGGTGAATGCCGGCGCGTATTTGTCGGTGGACCAGTTGCCGAAGCTGAAGCAGATTTTCTGGCGGAATAATATTGTGGGGTTCACGCCGTTTTTGGATGTGCCGGTGACAGTCGGTCGTCTTATCGCGCGGGATGTCTTACCCGCTGATACCTACACGCACACCACATTGATCGGCACATGGGTTCGTCACGTGGTCGATATCGGTGGCGGAGAAACTTTTGAGACGGGAGTCGCGATCACACATCCGTGGTGGAAGTTGCGAACTGGCGGACGCTGGTTTGGCGATGAAAAAGGGGGCGAATGCGTGTTGGGTGAAGCGCTTGCTCGCAAAACCGGGATCCACGTCGGCGACTCGCTGGATGTGGACCAAGGGTCACGCAGTGTTTCAATGCAAGTGACGGGTATTTTGTCCACGGGCGGTTCGGAGGATAACGCGATTATCGCTCCGCTCGCGGTAGCCCAGAAATTGGCGAGCGAGCCGAACTCGTTTCGACGTTTGATGGTGAGTGCGATTGTGAAGCCAGATGATGCGTTTGGCCAGCGCGAGCCGGGTACGTTTACGCCCGCGGAATACGACCGGTGGTATTGCAGCCCATACATCGGGTCAATCTCGCTGCAGATCGAGCAGGCGCTTCCGGGAGTGGAGGCGCGGCCCATCCGGCAAATCGCGGAAGGGGAAGGAAAAATATTGGGGCGCATCAGCGCGCTCTTGTGGGTGGTAACACTCGCCGCGCTCATCGCGGCTGGGCTTGCTGTGGGAGCGACGGCGGCGACTTCCGTGCTAGAACGACAGAAGGAAGTTGGATTGATGAAGGCGCTGGGCGCGAATAATTTTCTAGTGGGGGCATTTTTTCTGGGTGAGCAGATGCTGCTGGCATTGCTGGCGGGAGGACTCGGATATTCTCTGGGCGTTTTGCTCGCACGATGGCTTTCACTGAATGTCTTTGGTGTGGCGGCTCCGGCGCGATTGATCTTGCTGCCGGTCACAATCGGTTTGGCGGTTCTTGTTGTGCTGCTGGGAAGCATATTTCCGTTGCAGCGCGCGGTGAGGTTTGATCCCGCTCCGATTTTGAGGGGTGAGTGATGTACTGGCGAGTGCTGGGGCAACTCCTGCGCGCGAGCCGTGGCCGTCTTGCAGTGGCGCTGATTGCGCTTGCCAGCGGAGCAGCGGTGACGACCGCGCTGGTGAATCTGAATTTTGATGCGGAGCGGAAGTTGAGCGCGGAGTTTCGGACACTGGGGGCAAACGTAGTCATCCTGCCCGTGAAATCCGGCGCCGCGCGAATAGCCCACG
>JBGOTC010000077.1:0-10605 GCA_041476305.1 Terriglobia bacterium | reverse complement strand
GCTGCCGGTGGAGAGATTGTCGAAGAGGAGAACTTCATCGCCGCGGTCCAGGAGCCGCTCGGCCAGGTGAGATCCAATAAAACCCGCACCACCGGTGATTAGATAGCGCAATACGCCTCCTTGCGTTTCCGCAATTCCGTCAGCGCCTCAGGCGGATACGGACGGGCCCGCGGCTTTCTTTTTTGCGTCGTGACTGTAGCCACCGTACGAATACGGATAGTAACGGTAAGAGTAGTAGTAATCCGGCGCGCTGGAATCCACGGCATTCAGCAGGACTCCAAGCATGCGGCACTTCACCGCGGCGAGGAGATCCCGCATGCGCGTGAAGGCTTCCTTGGGCGTTTCGCCGCTGCGCACCACGAGTAACACGCCATCCACCAGAACGGAGAGAATCACCGCATCCGTGGCCGCCATGATGGGCGGCGAATCAATCACGATGAACTTGTATTCCTTCCGCAGCGTGTCGATCGCCTGACGCAACCGGTCGGAAGAGAGAAGGTCCGCCGGATTGGGAGGAATCGGCCCGGTGGGCACAGCGGAAAGATTGGTGATCACCGGATGGGGCACGGTCACAAGATCCAGTGAGGAAACGCCGGCCAGATAGGAGCTCAACCCGGCGTACTTGCCTTCGGGCAAGCTGAGCGCGCGCGTGACGCCCGGCTTCCGCAAGTCTCCATCAATCAGCAGGGTGCGGTCGCCCAATTGCGCCAGCGTCACCGCAAGGTTAACGGCGGCAGTTGTCTTTCCTTCGCGCGGGAGAGCGCTGGTTACCAGAATCACCTGAGGCGGATGGCCGGCTTGTGAAAGAAGGAGCGACGTTCGCAACGACCGGAAGGCCTCAGAAACCTGGGACTGCGGCATGGAATACGACACCAGCTCCATGTGCATGTCCTTGCCGTTGGACGACGCGCCCTTCAGCAGCTTGGACATGCGCCCTTGCTTGCCATTCAGGCTGGCGAAGGCCGGCACGACTGCGAGTGAAGGCAATCTGGAGAGCATTTCCACGTCATCCGGAGTTTTGACGGTGTTATCCATGTACTCCCGCAGGAAAGCCAATCCAATTCCGCCCACTAGACCAACCATGAGGGCCATCAGAACATTCCGCATCTTATTGGGGCGGACAGGACCGTCAGGAATCATCGCCGGATCAATAATCCGGATGTTGGATGCCTTGAGGCCAGCCGAAAGGCCGGCTTCCTTCAGCTTTTGTGTGAGCCCGTCATAGAGTTGTTTGCTGCCCTCGGCATCACGGACCAGGATGTTGTACTGCACGAGCCTTTCAGCCATTTGGTCAACTTCTTTTTTCTGGGCATTCAAGGCCTGCGAGAGAAGTGATTCTCGCTGAGCTGCCGTCCGGTATTCCTGCTCAATCCTGCCGACAATGTTTTTCTTTTCGTTGGCGATCAGTTGATCGAGATTCTTTACCTGTTCCGCGAGCCTTTGAGCGGAAGGCATATTGGGACCGGTGCGGCTGAGCTCTTCAGAGTACTTTTGGTTCAGTTCAGAGCGTTTGCTAGTCAAATCCTGGATGAGCGTACTATCGCGAACGGCGGGGATGGCATCCACCATGCCGGTTTGGGAAAGTTTGAATTCCGCTTCTTTTTTCATCCGATCAGCCTGCACATCGGTGAGTTGCTTGTTCAATTCCCCTAGCTTCTCCGTGGTGATGTTCTGTTTGTCGCCGGTAGACCAGATTTGGTATTCACGTTCGTATTCAAGCCGCTTTTCTTCGGCCTTCTCAACACTGACCTTCATGGTTGCAAGTTCTTTGGTCAACCAAAGCCTGGCTTTCTCTGTCGCGTCATAGTGACTTTGAAAATTCTGCTCAATGAATCGATCCAGGTGCAAATTGAGGACTCGCGCTGCGAGGGTCGGATCCGTGGATTCAAAAGTCACATCCAGAAGCCGGCTATTCGGGACACGCTTCACATTTAGAGAACCGACGAAGGCGCCAAGAATGGCAGGGCGCGACATAGGTTCTTTGCCAGGGGTTAACGAGGTGGGCTCCACGCTCCCGCCGGCTTCTCCGCCAAAAATGGGGTTGGTCGCCAGACCGGCGGCCCTGATGGTTTCCAAAGCGAGAGTGTCGCTTCTCAAAACCTGCGACTGAGTCTCGATGTAATTTTCCAGGTCCATGTACATGTCATCGGAATTGGCGCCCTGGAACGGAACGTAGTTGGTGGATTCGCGGTCCACCTCAATGCGCGCGACGGCCTGGAACACAGGCTTCATCTTGAAGGTGGCGATGGAAACCAGCGTCACCACCGTCACCAGGAAAGTCAGGATCATCCATTTGTGTTTGCGCAGAATCAGCAGGTAATCGATCAGGTGCGGGGCGCGCGGCGACTGCTCCCAGGAAAGCAATGAGGGAGCGTGCAGGATTTCAATCGCGCCGGTGTTCCTAGGGTCTCGAGGTATTAAGCTTGAATCTTCCATATTTCCTTCCAAATCTCCCCGGCCGACGGCAGGCTCAGCCGCGGCAACGCATCAGCGGCTGGCGCGCACGAGCGCGACGCCGGTTGTCAAACTCAGGGCGATGTCGCCCAGTCTTCGCCAAGCTCGCTTGCCGTTGCTGTCCGGTACAAAGAGGACATCATCGGCAAAAAGCCGGGCGTCCTCTGCCTTGAGGTTCATGACCTTCCGCAGATCAATGGGGATTTCCCGGTTCTTGCCCGTGGTTGGATCCTTGCGAAGAATGATGGCTTCGTTGGCCTTCGCCGAGGGAAGGGTACCCTGGGCCATGGCGATGGCCTTGAGCGTGGTCATTTGCTGGGAGTCGTTTTGAAGCACAAATCCGCCGGGGTGCAGCACGGCTCCCACAACGTAAACGATTCCCGCGCGTGGAATGGCGACGGAATCGCCGCCCGTCAGCAAGATATTGTTTTTCGGGTCAACACTGGTCAGCAAGTCACTCAGGCTGATGGTGATCGTTTGCGGCGGAGCGGGTAGATTGCCCTCTCCCGGGGTTGCTCCATTCGGGGCCGCCGCAGCGGGGCGCGTGATGAGCACGGTGTCCCCGGCGTTATCGGCGATACCTCCGCACAGGGAGAGGACTTCGAGCAAGGTCATTGCACGGGACGCCTGGATCACTTGTGGCTGCTTGACAGCGCCGATCACGGCAATTGGCTGGCTCCGTTGCTCCTTGATGGTTACAGTAACTTGCGGATGCGTGACAAGACCATTCGCCTGCAACAACTCCTCCAATTTCTGCTCGAGCTGGGCGCCGGTCAGTCCCTTGGCATGCACGCGCACGGGAAGCAGTGGAAGAGCGATGAAGCCTGATTCAGTGACTCGAACATCGCGGGACAGTTGCGGAACGTCGAAAACGTCGATGTTGATCAGGTCCCCGCCGCCAATTTTGTAATCCCCGCTGGCAGACTCCAGCCCGCGGGCCAGTTCGCGGATGCGCGCATTGGTTTCTTCAGCGGTTTCAAGCTTTTGTTGGGAAGATGAAGGTGGGGCAGCAATGAATGCCGTCAGGCACACGACCACGCATAACCTTAACAAAAATAAACTAGATACACTTCGACCAATCGCACACATTGGACAGATTCCCCCAGCGCCGGCCATTATACCGAAGTCGGAATCAATTGGGACAGTTAATTGTTCGTAAGAGGCAATGAATCAGTCTAGCTTGGCAAGTCCAAAATGGGGTTGGCGGCGGAAATCCCCGCGAGAAGATAGAACAAGAGCGCGTTGGAGGGGATGTGCAAATTGAAGTCCACAAACCCATGAACCAGTAGTCCTCCGCAAGCGACCAGCGCTCCGAGTTGCACGGCATGCGTGAGCGGTTCATTCCTGATGGAGAGGTTTTTCAGTCCGATCCCGAAGGTCAAACCGAGGAATGCGAGCCAGCAGATCCCGCCGACGATTCCCGTTTCTGCCAATACTTCAAGGTGGTCATTGTGGACGTGGTCCACAATCTTGCCATCGTAGAGGGTCTCGTAGCGGGGATAAACGGAGATTGTGGTGCCCAGGCCCGTGCCGGTCCAGAGATTGTCCACGAAAATATGCCATCCGCCGCGCATCATCGAAACGCGACGGCTCTCAGTGACTTCCACATTGTGAATGGCAGTGAACCGCTTCAGGACCTGATCCACGCCAAGCCATCCCACGAGACCTCCGGCCAGAACAATTGCGGCGATGAAGGTCAACAATTGGCGCTTCTCCCCGCGGCGCAACCAGAGCAGCCCCACGAGCAAGAGAATTTCGCACCCGAACGCCACAATCCCGCCGCGTGAAGCGGAGAGAAACAATGCTCCCATGGGTAACGCCGTGCATAGCGCCACCATGGGCAGCATTTGCTTCGCGACTCCCCGCACCGCAAGGATCGCCAGCCCAATGGGTATCAACAATTCCATGAGCCCAGCGAAGTGGTTCCGGTTTACGAAAGGCCCGAAGGGAATCCCGCCGAACCGCAATTCGCGGAACCAGTAGAGCTTTCCATTGGATGTCAGGTCCTGCAGGATCGCGAAAACAGCGACACTGAATCCAAGCAAAATCAGAAACCACGTAAATCCTGCCCAATGCCGTGCTGTTTGGAAAGCCTGGCTGAAGAGAAAAAACAGGAGCAGATAGACGGCCACCCGCAGTAATTCCATCCTGGTCAAGTTGGGATATACCGACAAGGGTACAAAGATTTGGAGCAAGCCCAGCAACACGAGCCCCAGCAGAGGCCAGAGCAGCGGGCTCCATGAGATTTCGGAAGTCTTCCGTGTAACAAGCAGAACACTCCACCATAGGAAAAGCGCCGCGGCGCCGGTTTCCAGAATGGCCTGGGACCACGGCTCCACCGCTCCGTGCGCGAGCACGGCGAAAGTGATCAGGACGCATATGCCGATGCGGATGACGGTCATGGTTTTCTGGGTGGCGCGCCGGCGAGAGTGAGGGAGACGTCATCCACCCACGCGGTTCCCGCGAGCAAATTGTCAAATTTCCGGCTCGGAGTTCTGGAGAGCAGGATGACGACCCGATGGACATCGGCAGCCGTCGTGAAATCCGCGCGCTCCGCCTCCCACGAATGATTTCCCACCAGATTGTCCAGATAGATTGGCGGCTGCGCTGTCCCCGGAAAAGTAATGGCCAGGCGAATCCCGCTATCGGTGGTGATACCGGCCGTGCGAATGAATCCCTCGAACTGGTAGCGCGTGTTCGGTTGGACCGGGACATCCTGTGTGACTCTTTCAAAGAAGAAGTTCTGGGAACCATCAAAACTGATCCGCAGCGCGCGCTGGCCGGAATGGGGGAGGGCCGGGTCGAAAGTGTAAGTGACGCCCTCCAGCGCCGCGAGGCGCCAATCCAAACCGCCGCCGGCGGCATCGTATTCAAAACCGCCGTTGAAATTGAGAGAGCTTCCGGTTTGCGCTCCCGCCGGATTTCCACTGGCGATCAGCGCTTCGCGCCACGCCCGTCGCGCATCCTCGCCGCGGTTGCCCGCAAGGAGCATCTCCACCAAGGGAAATACAGTCGGAAGAGGGAGGGGCTGGCCCGCCGCGATCATCCGCTTCCAAACAACGAGCGCGGGATCCGCTTCGTTTTCGGAGCAGAACCAGATGAGGGCTTGCTGGCGCGCCTCCTGAGTATTCGACAAGACCAGGTCTAGAATCGCATTCACGTCCTGGGAGGCCTTCCACACGCGCGAAACTCCCAGCGGCATCAGGCGCGGGTCCCCGGCCAAGGCACGATGCAATTCCGAATAGGCTTGGGCCAACTCTCCCTGCCGGAGCAGAAAACTGCCGTAGCTCCAATGCACATCGGACGAAAATGGATAATTTTTCAGCGCGGCCTGAAATGCTTGCCTGGCTTCGGGGAGTTGCCCGGTCGTTTCATACGCCGCGCCGAGTTCCATCCAGTACCTCGCGGAGCGAGGATCCAGTGCAACTGCGCGGCGAAAATATTCAATAGCCTGCCTTGTGTCCGGATTTTCGATGTCCCATTGCCGGCTGAATCCAAGTTTGAACCAGTAATCTGCGTTGGCGGGTTCCAGTTGCGCCGCCCGCAACCAATCGGCCGGAAGGGAGGAATTCACAAGGTAATCGGCATAGGCGGTCCGGCCGGAGGAATAGCTGACGGCACCCAAAACCATGAGCGACAGCGAGAGAATCACCCAGCGCAAAGCGGAATTGGGAACGGAGATGTTCATGCCGACTGTCGCACAATGCTACAAGTGCGGCCTTCATGCAACGGAAGTTTCTTGTTCCTGTAAAGGACGCCCGGCACGCGCTCCGAGGAAGACCTTTCGACGGAAAGCTATGGAGTTGTGTGAGTCTTCGATCGCCGGACGCCATATCGTCTCAGGAGCAGAAACGGCCGGAGCCATTTGTGCAAATTGGAATGCTTGCCTGACAACGGCAAGTCTTTTCGATCCGGCTCGGTGAGCGAAGTGGCGAGTTGCACGGCATGGCGCAGCCCCTGCCAGAAACTATCGCGAGAAGCAACTCTAAACCGGAAACGCCGGAACACCGGCGGATCTACAGGGGAGATGCTGAATTGCGCGCAAACCTCCCGGGCGAGCTTCCGGGCCGCGGGATCGCGATTCAAGCGGTTGAGCGCCTGCTCAGGCAGCGGGACATCCAAGAGGAAATGAGCCACGTTCAGCGCGAGATGTACGATCCGCCTCACTCGCATTTCTTCCGCCCGCGCGAATAGGCTCTGCCAATCCAACCCACTCGGAGCCTGGACGACCTCCGCGATATCCGCGATCCACAGCAGGCGTTGCCAGAAATGTTTTGCGCCGTGCACAGCAAGCAGGAGGAGCGTGTCTTCCGGAGAAAACGATAGCGCCTCGCCGCCTCCCATGGAACTTTTCCCAAGCCTTCTCTCGAACGAATCGAAATCCAGAGGACGAGGAAAATACCGGAGCGTTGTCTCCGTTTGCATTTCAACAATAACTTGCCCCGCGGCGCGAACGAATTGATATTCACTGTGAGTGGGTTGCACACCCTCGTGTGAAGAGATTTTTCCGAACGCAGCCTCATATCCATCCGCGAGAAGGAGCGCACAGGCGCGCGGAATGTCGCGCTGGCGGATGGCAAAGTCGAGGTCCGCAAATTCCCGCAGGGCCAGATTGCCATATGCCTGTGAAGCCAGGAGCGGCCCCTTGTACGGGATGGCCAACAATCCCTCGCCGCGGAAGCGGCCCGCAAGCCGCAGCATCTCCGCGGCGAGAAACAGATTGCGTTGCATGACCCTGAAAAGTGCGTCCTTGAATTTTCTCTGGAATTCCTCGGGAAGAAACTCGGAGCACTCCGCGAGAAGGGTGTGGCAGACGAGCGGCAGCACGCCATGCCGCCCCGCCGCGGATAAGTAAATCCCCCAATCAATGGGTCCGGAAGCGAGCGCGCAAATGCGCTCACGCACCGGTGAGCTCACGTGGGTACGCGCGCAGGACAACAGGAGTTGCACTTCGTTTTGAAAGTCAGTGGATGCGGATTCGGTGTGTCGCTCCACGATTTGCCTTTGCAGCGATGAGACCAATCTACCGGCTATATTTTCGCGAAAGCGCACTCGTAATGGCCAGGGCGTCCTGCCAACTCGCAAATCGCTTCGGATCTTCCGCCACCAGCCGCCGGGCAATTTGTTCGAGGGAAGCCTTGCCGTCCATCATCTCCAGAATCTTGCGGTCCAAAAGCCCTTCATCGTTGAGCTGCGGCACGAACCCCGACGCCGCTTTGCGCAACCGTGCGGGCGACATAATTGTGCCGCCCAGGGTGGATTGATTGAATTCATGGGAGGACTTGCCTGATGTATTCACTCCGTTAATTTGACTGGTCCATCTCCAGACGTAGTCACTTCCAACCAGTTTTGCCTCAAATTCGACGTTGACTACCTGCCCCGGAACCAGCGGGACCGGATGGATCCACGGAAAAAGCAATGGTTGGTAAATCGTTCTGGTTTCGCCGGGGGCATTGGAAATGGATACCCCATCTGTCAATTCAGTGTCGAACCACAAAAGGAACCCATGCCCAGTGCCCGCTTGCTCCACACTCCACTGCAAGCCTTTGCAAAAATCGGGACTCTCGATCCCCATGTAATCCAACACCGCCCATGCCTGTGGGTGCGCCAGACACTTCGCGGGTTTCCTGCCCAACTTGTAAAAATTGTTGACGGCCAGCCGGTGAGCGGGGCCCAGATCCTGATCAAATCCGCTGTGCTCCCAGATTCCGACACTTTCCTCGTAGAGCTCCGGCACTTCCACGATTGCCGCGTAAACAGTATCGCGCTGCGGAACCAGGACGCCGCCTGGCGCAAGAAAGCGGCGCCGGGCATCTACGATCGAAGGAATGTGGAGTGAGAATTGGGGGAGAACGCCCCGCAGATCCGAAAAAATGAGGTCAGCCCGCGCGGGCAAAGTCACACTGGTGGAAACAGCTTCATAGAACTCAATCCGATCCGAGCAGCCATTTTTGGCGGCATTTTCCCGCGCCACCTGGATGATGTCTTCCGACTCGATGGCAAAAACGCGGCTGGCGCCCAATTGGCAGGCGAGAACGGCGAACGTGCCGGGGCCGGTCCCAATTTCTACAACCACTGAGCCCGGTCTGATCGTTCGCCGCAGCGCCTCCATATAGGCCGGCGTCCGTACGCGGTCGGCAATCATTTCTCCATATCCATCGAGGTGATACATCTCAGGATCGACCTTTCATCGCTTCATCTGAAACGCTTCAACAGAATGCACAGCCTATCACGGCGCGCAGATATTTTGGCCGGCGGGCAACGAATCAGAAAGCGGCACAGAAGGAACTTCTTGGTTTCCTCGGGAGGCGTTATCCTGTCGCCGGGCGCGGGATTGTTGCAATGAGCTGCTTCTCGAAAAATCACGAGGCCATCGAGTGCAAGGATTCCTCATACCCCTTCTGAAGGGCCTGATTGCGCTTTTTGTGATTTCAGGCTTGGGCCGACTTGCGCTCCGGTTTTCGGGCATCCGGAAACCCTCCTGGTATTGGAGCTTGGCGTTCACCGCCCTCGCCGGACAGGCGCTTGCGAGCCTGCTTGTGCAAGCGGTGTTGCTGGCGGGGATTGGATCCACAGCGAACCTGCGGTTGCTCGCCTGGCTGCTCGTAGGTTTGGCCACGGCGGGCCACCTGTTTGCCTCCAGGACCGGCGCGGGGAAAATATTCACGGAACTATTTCAAGCCAACAAGATCGCTACCGCGATCCTGCTCCTGGCGGTGTTGACCAATCTTGTCGTGGCGCTCGCGCCCTCCACGAAAATTGACGAACTCTATTACCACATGCTGACGCCGAAGCGCATCGTCGAAGACGGCGGCCTGCAATTCTACCTGCTCCCCATCGAATCGACTGTTGTCCCGCACATGGACTATCAAATTGCGCTGAGCGTGGCCCACGCCTGGGGCGCTCCGGACGCAGGAAATATTCTGAGCTGGGGATACTCGGTCGTACTCTTTGTTTTTGTAATTGGCTACCTGTTGGAGGAGAGCAGGAACCGGTGTTTGTCCATTCTTTGCGCGGCACTTTGCGGCGTCGGGATGTATGCAACGGTGTGGCACACCACTGGTGGGGCGCACTCGCTGGGTGATCTGGCTACAGTCGTTGCGCTGGCCGGGGTCTTGCGGCCACACAGCCTCCTGCGAGCCGTGGGTCCCTACGGTTACACACTATTGCTCACAACTGCAGCGGCCCTTGCCGCTTCCACAAAACTTTCTCTCCTGCCATTGGCCCTGTTCACGAGCGTGCTCATCGTCAACAAGGCGGCCCGGGGACAAGTGAGTGATCAGAGACTCTTCCAGGTGACCGGGTTGGCTCTACTTCCCTGGATTGTCATCCATGTGCCGCTCATGATCTGGACCCATGTGGCGTCCGGGTCCTTTTGGGGCCCCGTGCTTGCGAATGTGTTTGGCCGCAGCGTGTTCCCCGCAGAATTCCTGCGGTATGCAGATGAGCTGCAGGCATTCAACCTGCGCGCCATTGTTCTGATGTCGAAGTATGCTGTCATGGGAATCTCTCCAGCCCTTTTTGTTTCCATCCCATGGGTTCTTTGGACAGCCCTGCGTGGATCCAAGACCAGCCGGCTTGTCTTCGGCCTTTTTTTCCTGCAGGCCGGGCTGGTTGTGTGGAAATTTCGATTTGATTTCCGGTTCCTGGGCGGGTTGGAATATGTCCTGATCATTGCCGCCGTTCTCTCACTCACGAACCCGGAGAGCACACTGGAATCTTCCGAAGCGTGGAAACTGCTCGGCAATCGAGTGGCAAGGTCAACCCACTGGATTATCTTGATTGCCGCCGTTCCCTGGCTGGGATTGCAGATCTACTATGCGCGGCCCTTCGCTGAAGTTGTGACCGGACTCATGCCGCGAAATCGTTTCATGGAGCGATATGTGGCGCTCCATGGCGATTTTGAAGTGTTGGATAGGATGCTCCCGAAGGATGCCGTCCTCTATCTCGCCGGGGGGCGATGGCCCAGCTTTTATGCGCCGCGGCCAATGGTTCTCACTCCGCTCGATTTGCACGGGCGCGCACCTATTTACCGGCTCGCGCTAACCTCGCAGCCCGACGAGGAATGGGTTGAAGCCCACCCCGTCTTGAAATGTGGACAAGTGGTCTACGCGAATGAGCATGCGGTGATCGAGACCTACCGCACTCCCG
>JBGOTC010000076.1:0-10654 GCA_041476305.1 Terriglobia bacterium | reverse complement strand
GATTGATTTCACCCGCGTAGTAGCGCTGCTCGCGCACGAAATCCGCCGCGCCCAACGCCGCCTCCGGACTTCCGAATTCGTGGTGATACTCCTTCTCAATGTTGTGCGGCTTGGTGTCGTGGATCCAGCCCGTCTCCGCCTTCATGGATTCCAGCGGCTCGAAGAAGGCCGGCAGCACTTCGTAATCGACTTCAATCAGCCCCAGGGCCACTTCCGCGATCTCCCGGCTTGTCGCGGCGACTGCCGCAACGTTGTCGCCGACGTAGCGCGCCTTGTCCACGGCAATCGCGCATTCATCGTGGCCAATGGGCAGCACTCCGTAAGGCGTCGGCGCGTCCTTGCCTGTGATCACAGCCTTCACTCCCGGCAGCGCCTCCGCGCGGTCTGTGCGAATGCCGCGGATGCGAGCGTGCGCGTGCGGCGAATGCAGGATCATCCCGTAGAGCATCCCCGGCACGACAAGGTCGTCCGCATACTTGCCGCGCCCGGTGACCTTCCCCGGCGCGTCGGCCAGCGGCATGGACTTGCCGATGATGGTGTTCGTGCTCACGCGCGGCTCCCCGCATTCCCGCGTCCGGCGGCGCGAATGGCCTTGCCGCGCTCGATGGCATTTTTCACGGACTCGTAGATCTGCATGTATCCCGTGCAGCGGCACAGATTCGAGGAAAGCGCTTCGCGAATTTCTTCCAGAGTGGGGTTGGGATTTCGATCCAAAAGCGCCTTCGCGGAAATCAAGAACCCGGGCGAGCAGAAACCGCACTGGGAGCCGCCCGCCTCCGCCCAGCCCGTTTGCACGGGATCGAGCGACCCCGGTGGCGCGATTCCTTCCACCGTCGTGATCTCCGCTTCCTGATAGCAGGACGCGATCGCCACGCAGGAGAGCATCGGGACGCCGTCCACCAGCACCGCGCACGCGCCGCAACTCGAATCATCGCAGGCGCGCTTCGTGCCGGTCAGTCCCAGGTCCTCCCGCAGCACATCCAGCAGGAGTTTGTGTGCCGACGCCGCCAGTTCGCGCCTTTCGCCATTCACCCGCAGCTCGATCAGCTCTTTCCCCAAATCATTTCACCAGTTTCTTCAGGGCCGATTCGTCGTTGCCCAGCACCATCCGGCCGCCGCGAATTACCAACGGGCGCCGGATCAAATTCGGTTGCGCGGCCATCAACCGTATGGCTTCCGCGCGAGTGGGAGGCCGCTCCCCCATTTTCCGTTCGCGGTAAACCTCGTTCCGCGTGTTCAGGAAGAGCCTGTAATCGCGGTCCCCAATCAATTCATCCAATTCATCGGCTGACAATTTGTCCTTGCCGATGTCGCGCAACTCCAATTCCACTCCCTCTTCCAGCAAGAGACCTCTTGCTTTGCGGCACGACGTTCAAGTCGGCTTCTGCCAGAATCGTACGCTCACTTTTTTCCGGGCCATGCTTCCCTCTCCTCAAGATTCCACGCGAGCTAGTATTTCGCCAGCTTGGGGTCTATTTCTGTTGCCCAGCGTTCGATGCCTCCGGTCAGCGACCTCGCGCCCTCCACTCCCTGCGACCGCAGCCACGCCGCCGCATTCAGGCTCCGAATGCCGTGGTGGCAATAAACCACGACCTCTTCGGCCTGTGCCAGTTCCGCAAGACTTGCCGGCAAAGTATTGAGAGGCACGAGTTTTGCCCCCGCGATATTGCAGATCTGGTGCTCCCAGGGTTCGCGCACGTCCACAACAACCAGCTTCGCTCCCTGGTCCAGCTTCATCTTCAGTTCGTTCGGCTCAATCTGGATATCGTCCAAGCACGTTCTCCCTCTTCAATTTCAGCAACCGAAATCCGCGGCGGCGGAGTAGGCATGCTCGCGGACGCCAAGCTGCGCTGTCCGCGCTGGTGTGAGTCGCTCCAGATAGCCGCGCCGATCCGGCACGCCGGTCACCCAGCGCGCAAGCCATTTCTGAAATCCCTCCGCCGACCGGCTCTCGCTGTGGTAGTCGCCGAAAAACGCATGGTCGCGCCCGCAATATCCCTGCACTGGAGAAGGATGCGCGCCCCCGGGCTCGTGCACCACCGCGGCGACAGAGAATCCTGCAAGAAGGGTACGGTTGGGGTCTGATGCAATTATTTCCGGCGAAACTATTTCTTCGGTGACCACGATCAAGTTGCGGGCAGCGCGCGCCCCATCCACCGCCACTCCCAGATTCCCCCACAGATGCGTGTTTCCAAATCTGTCGGCGCGCTGGGCGTGAATGATAGCCACATCAGGGCGTAGCGCCTTAACCGCGATCAATTTATCGTCACTCACCGGCGACTGAAATTCGCGCAGGTGCTCAGTCCCCTTGGAAAGATCGCTGCCCAGAGTCGAAAAGGTCGGAAGGAAGGGTACGCCAAGAGCTCCCGCGCGCAACGCCAGCGCTAGTGTGAAATTGGAATAGTCCGTCACCTGAAGGGGCGCAGGTTGTGAATGCTCGACGGCTCGCCGGAAACAATGCCCCAATCCGGCGGAAACATTCCCAACCCACGCGGCCATCACTTTTTCCGCGCAGCCCGCGCCGATCAGCTGGTCAAACAACGCATCCGAAATGGGGCCAACCAGCGTCAGGCCGCGAATTCCCTGCCGGATGATTTCGTGGCCCGCGGCGAAGGGGATCATTTGCTCCAGCTGCGCCCCCATCAGCACCACGGATCCTGCGGAGATGTGCCGAGCGATGGCTTCCCTCATCGTCGTGAGTTTTGAGGTTCTTGACATTCGGTTTGTATTACCGCCCTCGCCAGCTTGCCGGCCGTTTTTCCATGAACGCGCGGATTCCCTCGCGCGCGTCCTCCGTCTTCATCAACTGTCCCAGATAGACCTGCTCAATCTTGCTGATTTCCGCGTCGAAATCCCCGTGCATGCGCCGCCGCGCGGTGCGGCCCGTGAGTTTGAGCACTGCCGGGCTGAGCGCGCGCAACTCCGCGATGAAATCACGCACCGATTGATCGAGCGCGGAGTCCGGCACAACACGGTTCACCAGCCCAAGCGTCTTCGCCTCCGCGGCGGTAATGGAGCGTCCAGTCAAAATCAAATCCATCGCGGCGCGAGGGCCAATCAAGTCCGGCAGCGTAATCATGGCCACGGGAGGAAAACATCCCAGCTTGATTTCCGGCTGGCCGAACTCCGCGGTTTCCGTCGCGATCACGAAATCGCAAAATGTCGCCAGCTCCATTCCGCCGCCCAGGCAGTGGCCGTGTACCCCCGCAATTGTCAGACAATCCGCGCGCGCAATTTGGCGAAACACATGGTGGAACGCCGCGAGCATGGACCCTACGCGGTCCGGCGCGTGGTCCGCCACTTCCGCGCCGGCGGAAAAACATTTGGTGCCGGCGCCGGTGAAGATCAGGAAATCGCACGCGCCGCCCGGCGGGTCCAGTAAGCGTCCCAACGCGCGCGACAACTGCTTCATCGTGGCGATGTCCAGAATGTTCAGCGGTGGACGATCCAGGATCACCCATGTGGTACGGCCCTCCGTGCGGACATGCACAGTCTCGCGCGTCGGTGTCGCTGAACCCGTGCTCTCGATCGGTGACTCGTTCATTCCTTGGTCCAAAAACCCTTCGGATCAATCTCGCGGATTACAGCAAGTTCCTCCGCGCTGGGGGGTGAAGTCTCCGTCACGTTGTCCGCTAATCGCAAGCTCCATCCGGTGTTGGCCAGCACGTCCTCCACCCGCACACCCGGGTGCACGGACGCCAGACACGCTTCGCCGTCCCTGCCGAACCTCAAAATCCCGCGCGTGGTAATAATTGCCGAGGGGCCTGATTTCGCTGGCAGTCCTTGGGAATTGCGCCAGTCACCGGATGCGTTGCCTCTCCCGTAGCCCGGCGAAGTGATGTATTGCACGCGGTCCACCAGCCGCCTTTTGTTGTGATCCAGCAGCACGACAGTGCGCTGCGCCAGGCAAGCAATGTCGCACGCGCCTCCTGACCCGGGCAGTCGCACGCGCTCTCCATCCTGCTGTCCCCACGTGGTGTTCAAGTTTCCGAAGCGATCCACTTCCGCCGCGCCCAAAAACCCCAAGTGGACCCGCCCCTGTTGCAGCAGCCCCATCACATCCAGCATCGTGCCGGTCTGTGTCGCTCCTGAAAGGTTCGGCGGGTCGCCCATCGTATAGAGCAATTCGCGAGAAGGCGTCTCACGGATGATGCCATTCTCGAAGAGGCCGATGGCTCCCGGGGCGTGCGTGCGCTTGGCCACTGCGAATGCGATCAGCGGCAGGCGCATGCCCACAAATACGATTTCGTTGTCGCGGATTTCCCGCGCCGCGGCGGCCACCATCAACTCGCCCGCCGTGTATTTCTGTGTGACCTGTTGGCCTGTTGTGGCGGTCTTCATTTCGACCTGGGAAATCCAACGGACTTGCCGCCGCGCCTATCGGCCGCGAAATACAGGAGCCCTCTTTTCAAAGAAGGCGTTCAATCCTTCGGCGCAGTCCTCGGACTGGAAGCACTCCGCCTGCAGCGCGGCTTCTTTGTCCAATGCCCGCCGGATTTCTTCAACATGCGTGCCGTGAAGAGAGTTCTTGATGGCGCGCACAACCAGCGGCGGCGCCGCAGCGAGCTTCGCGGCCATCGCCGCAGCCTCGCGCATCAACGATTCATGCGGCACCACCCGGTTGACGATGCCCAACCGCTCCGCATCCACGGCTGAGAGGGTCGCCGCGGTGATAAACAGCTCCGCGGCGCGCGCAGGACCCACGAGAGGCGGCAGCAGCCAGGTCCCCCCGAAATCAGGGACTAGTCCAACCTTTGCGAAACTCTGCGCGAAACTGCTGGCATCCGACGCAACGCGAAAATCGCACGCCAGCGCGAGGTTCATCCCCGCTCCCGCGGCGGGCCCGTTCACCGCGGCGAGCACCGGCTTCGGCATTTGTGTGATCTTCAGAACCAGGTCCGCGCCCGCGCGCAGCAGGCCTTCCAACTCCGCCGGAGCCTTGCGCACCCGCGCATCGCGCAGCAACACCAAATCGCCGCCGGAGCAAAAGCCGCGCCCCGCGCCGGTCAAAACTATGGCGCGGACGGCCGGATCCCCTTCGGCGCGCGTCAGCGCCTGCAAGAGTGAAGTGGCCAAACCTGGATCCAAGGCATTTAACCGGTCCGGGCGGTTTAGCGTGAGTGTGAGCACGCCGCCTTCGCGCGATTCGAGCACCAGCGGCTCAATCGCATTTCGCGCGGTTTGGGGTGCGTTGGTCATGGTTAATCGTCGTCGCCGGAGCGGCTCGCCGGCGCGTCCTTCATTTCCTTCAACAGGCGCGCCAGTTGCCTGAAATACCGCAGCTTCACGCCGCTTCCCGCAGTGTTCTGTCCGCTGCTCGATGGCAACACGAAAACCCGCGCGCCATAGATGCGCTCTTTCTGCAATCCGAGCAAGCACTTCCGCTGGGAGAACCTTTCGTAAACATTTTTCCCGTTGAAGGCCACCACGCGCGGGGCATACTGCTCCAGCTTCTGCGCCAGCACCACGCGCCCCTCGGCAAACTCTTCGCGTGCGATCTCGTCCTCGCCGCGCGTCGGCCGCTTCACGATGTCCGTCAGTCCTACTCCGAACTCGATCACGCGGCGGTCCTCTTTATGGCTCAGTTCTTCGGGAATAACTCCTGAATCGCGGAGCAGCGTCCAGAACATGTTGTTGCGGCCCGCATAGTAGTGGCCCACGCGCGCCGATTGCTCTCCCGGATTGCACCCCACAATCACCAGCCGCATCCCGCGGCGCAAATAATCAGGCAAAGTACGCATCGACTCGATTCCGATCTATGAAAGATTCATGCAGGTCCGCGCGGCCTGCTTGCCGTGTCCGTTCTGGAATGAGTGCCCCTCGGCCAAAATGAATTTCCCCTGCCGCTATCTGCCCTTGAATTTCGCCGGACGCTTCTCCAAATAAGCCGCCAGCCCTTCCTTTGCGTCCTCGCTGGTGAAAAGTTGCTGCTGCAATTCACGCTCGATTCCCAGTGCTTCCGCGAAGCTGACTTCCGAACCGGTCACCACAGCTCGTTTGATGCGGCCCACGGCTCCGGAAGCTTTGCCCGGCGGACAGAACTGCCTTGCATAGGCGAGAGCGTCTTCCCAGAAAGTATCACGGTTGAAGAGCTGGTGGACCAACCCCATTTCCAGCGCCTCCTCAAAACTGAAGGTGCGCCCGGTGACCATCAACTCGAGCGCCTTGGAACGCCCCAGCAGCCTCGAGAGCCGCTGCGTTCCGCCGGTCCCCGGCAAAACCCCCAGGCTCACTTCC
Source organism: Terriglobia bacterium (assembly GCA_041476305.1). Taxonomy (GTDB): domain Bacteria; phylum Acidobacteriota; class Terriglobia; order Acidiferrales; family UBA7541; genus DASTCZ01. Next base: position 4,417 of record JBGOTC010000076.1, on the reverse strand, counting down.
GGCAACCCGATTTTTCCGCCGTCTTTCTTCGCGACGCGCAGGTCGCACGCCATCGCGACTTCCAGTCCGCCGCCCACGGTATGCCCGTTGAGCGCGCCGATCACCAGCTTGGGCGTCTGCTCTAAACGACTGAGCGTCTCATTCGCATGCAGGCAGAAATAGTATTTGAATGCAGGCGTGACCTCGGTGAGCATCGATATACTGGCCCCGGCACAGAAGAATTTGTCCCCCGCGCCGCGCAGGACAAGCACGTGCACGGCCTCGTCCATGCGCGCCTTCAGAATCGCCTCATCCAGCTGGCGCATCATTTCGTAGGAGTAGGTGTTGGCCGGGGCGTCATCCAATTCAAGGATGGCCAGGCCCGCATCCGCTTTGTAATGGACCAGCTCCTTATTCATTGCTGCTTCCGCGGTGGCCATAGACTCTCGCTGCCGGGTTCCTGCTCTCCGGTTTGTGTCTCCCCGTCACCCTCAGCCATCCTGGTTCAGAGCCTCAAAGATATCACGCGCTTGCATCTTCGTGGCACCTCGGAGCGTCCAATAGGGGTGGTGAATCGCCCCTACAACAAGCCCCGTGTCGACGCCGCGGGCTTTCCGGAAAGTCCACCGGATATGCTACGCTTGCAAAGTCTATCCGCGGCGCCGGTCGTCGGCGCTGCCGGGAAATCCACATTGAGCTCCGCCGAACCCAAACCGCTGGCTTCCACCATCGTCCGGGACGATGAAGGCGCGCTCGTCGCGGCGGCCAAATCCGGCGACGAACCCGCCTTTGAGGAACTCGTCAACCGCTATGAGCGCAAGATCTACCGCCTCGCGCTGAACATCACTCAAAACCAGGCGGAAGCCGAGGACGCGATGCAGGACGCGTTCCTCAAAGCGTTTCAGCACCTCAAGGATTTCCAGGGCGGCTCGCGGTTTTACACCTGGCTGGTGCGCATCGCGGTGAACGAATCCCTGATGCGGCTGCGCAAGCGCCGGCCAAATGTGATCTCCATCGACGACTCCATCGAGACAGAAGAGAATCCCGTTCCGCTGCAGATTCCGGATTGGGGCCCTTCGCCGGAACAGAGCTACGCGAAAGCGGAGATGGGCGAAATCCTCGCCAAAGTTATCGACCAGCTCGAACCGCTTTACCGCGTCGTGTTCATCCTGCGCGACGTGGAAGAGGTTTCCACCGAAGAGACCGCGCAGGTCCTGGGCATTTCGATCCCCGCGGTGAAATCGCGGTTGCTGCGCGCGCGGCTGAAACTTCGTGAGCTGATGAATCCTTACTTTCAAGGGAGAACAACAAATTGAACTGCAAAGGACTCATCAACGAGCTGGCTGATTATCTGGATAAGGCCCTCGATCCCACGATCCGCGCCGAGCTCGAACAACATCTGGGCAAATGCACCAAATGCCGCGTCATCGTGGACACCACCAAGAAAACCATCGACATTTTCTGCAACGCTGAGCCCGCCCCGTTGCCGGTGGATGTCCGTTCGCGGCTGCATGCAGCGCTCGCCAAGCGGCTGGGCCGCCGCGGCGCCTGATTCTTTTTCTACTTCTGAGATTCCCACAGTGGAATCTGCGTTCCCCTTCCCTGTTTCAATGCCAGCTCGACCACCCTTGCGGCGACAGCCACATCCCAAATGGCGATGCCGCTGGATTTGAAGAGGGTGATCTCGTCCACGTTTTTTCGGCCGGGGATTTCCCCGGAAATTATTCGTGAAAGTTCAATGACAGAATCCCAGCGCGAGGGATCCCTCCCGAAGGCCTGGACCAAGTCGCCGGCTTCCATTCTTGCCTGCTCGATGGAATCCACGGCGATCCGCGAGGCGCGTGCCACCGCCGCGTCATCCAGCTCGCGTTTCTGCGGGAAATTTGCGCCGATGGCGTTGATGTGGGTGCCGGGCGCGATCCAATCGCCCTCCAGCACGGGCCGCGACGCCGTGGTGGCGGTGACAATGATGTCCGCGCCGCGCACAGCGGCTTCGGCTGAGTTTGCGGCATCCACGGGCAGCTCAAGCTGCCTCGACATTTCCATTGCGAAGCGCATGCGGCGACCGGAGTCGCGCCCATAAACGCGAACATGCTCGAGCTTGCGCACCGCAGCGATAGCCATGATCTGGCTCGTCGCCTGATAGCCCGTCCCAATCACGGCAAGTGTGCGCGCGGCGGCGCGAGCCATGTGGCGCGTCGCGACTCCGCTGGCGGCTCCGGTGCGCATCAGGCCGAGGTGGTCCGCTTCCACGATCGCAATCAGCTCACCGGTGGTCGAGCGGTAGAGCGGCACCATAAATCGGAGCGCGCCATGGACGCTGGTGTACAGCTTCATACCGACGAGGCCGGCGGTCACGTCCGCTCCCGCCATGTAGTGCAGAAAACCTTTATCGGGAAGTTCAAGGCGGCGGCGCGGATGCACAATGGCCTGACCCGCGGCCTGGCGGCGCATCACCTCTTCGACGGCGGCAATCGCGTCGGGCATGGTCAGCAGGTCGCGGACATCTTTTTCTGTGAGCAAGAGTGTCATCGGGCTCTCTTATTGCACATTTAACCGAAACCGCAGGACTCGTGGCGCGGTGGCGTCAAGAATAAAGAATTCGCCATCGCCGATCGCGGCAATTCCCACCGCGGTGACATTGGTGAGAAACGGGTCAAAGCCGCTGATTGCTCCAGCAAATTTCTCCACACCCTCATAAGAAAATATATGTAGAACGGGCGTGGAATTGGATTCCCTCAGGACAACAACACTGTTTTTCGTAACCGCCAGAAAGCAGCGCTCGTTCTCTCCCACGGTTTGCACGGCAACATTCCATTCCTTTTGCACCGCTCCATCGGAGGAGATGCGCGCGATCCAGTTGCGTGAAGAGTCGCAAACAAAAATGTCGCCGTTGGGCCCGGTGGCGATTTGATCGGCCTTGAACTGCCCATTCGCGTTTAGCGAGCCGAGCAACCGGCCGCGTGAGGAGTACATAAGGATTCGCTTCGTGCGCGCGTCAGTGACATAAATGCGTCCGGCATCGTCAACGGCGACGCTGGAAGGTTTTGCCGGAGCGGTTAGACCTCCACGGATGCCGTGCATCAGGGTACCATCCGGGAAAAACAAATAAAGCGCGCCGGCGCCACATTCCAAAATGTAGATGGCGCCGCCGGAATCCACCGCCGCGCCGCAGGGATTGTGGATCGCGGCGAGCGGTTCAAAACTGAGAAGTGGGTGGCCGTCGCGTTTGAACTTGTGCACGAATCTGGTTGGCGTGCCCGCATCCGCGATGAAGACGTCCCCGAATGTATCGGTGGCGACGCTTCGTGGGTTTCCGAGAAGCCCAGGGCCTGTGCCTTTTGTTCCCCACGCGCCGAGGAATTCGATGGGTGGCGGCGCGGGCTTCGCCGCGGGCGCTTGGGAGATCGCCGACGAGGAGCAGCCGATTGAAGATGCGATGACAGCAAGCCTGAGAACGGATAGGGCCGCGGTAGCGTGGGCATTCAACCGCATGGGCGGTGGAATCGTAGCACGAAGCCACGGCCTGCTGGAGTGAGGGGGATGCCTCATTCTCAAATAGCCTCGAGGCTGCAGCGAGGCATTCTTACTGGGACACGGGGCTGCAGTCCGCCGCAGGCGGACACCCCGACGGCCCGCGCCTGACTCGGCAGGTGACAACCAGATCCGTTCGCTTCGCTCAGGACGCGGCACCCGCCGCGTCTTTTCGCAAGAGTATGAGCCGTAAGGGTTTGCGGGCACGAAATCGCGTAAGAGTATGAGCGGTAAGGCTTTAGGCCCGCGGAGCAGTTTTAGCTGGGATGGCATGGGTTATGTACATGGTTAGCGTGATCGCACAGTGTTTGTCAATAGGTAAATCTATGGAGAGCCATTCGAAAGGAGTGAATTACTTGTGAAATTGTGTTCGAACACGAGAGAGTGCCGGCAATTCCCTTCCCGGAAGGATCAAGCGCACTGCTATTGACACAAATTCATCTTGTAGGGAGGATATCCACAGCAAAGATCAAGTCGCAAAGGAGACGGAGGAACAAGTGGACCAATTCGATGCTTTCAAGGCCGTACAAAAACAGGGCTGGGCGCATTTCGCGCCACTAGAGATCATCACGACAATTCCCGCCGGGCGCCTCGTGAAATTTGCCGGCGTGAAGGCCGGCCAGAGAGTGCTCGACGTGGCGTGTGGCACGGGAGTTGTGGCGGTGACGGCGGCGCGAGCGGGCGCCAAGGTGAACGGGCTCGACCTGACTCCCGAACTTTTGACGCGGGCACGCGAGAATTCACAAATTGCGGGTGTGGAAGTGGACTGGCGCGAGGGAGACGTGGAAAGTCTGCCGTTTAAGGATGGGGAATTCGATTTGGTGATGAGCCAGTTCGGTCACATGTTCGCGCCCCGACCTGCCGTGGCCATTGGCGAAATGCTACGCGTGTTGAAGCCGGGCGG
>JBGOTC010000075.1:0-10804 GCA_041476305.1 Terriglobia bacterium | reverse complement strand
TGGAAATATCCTTGAGCTGCTGAAATGAGGCGTGTGCCTGAGTCACGTTCCCATACGCCTTCTGGAGGAGGCCAACACCGCGATAGCTCTGGCCGAGGAGATAACGCCATTTGAGATTGTCGGGGTCGCGGCTGGACCGGATGGAGTTCATGGAGAGCGCTTTGTTCAAGAGTTGAGAAGCTTCCGCAAGGTGACCAAGATTCAGTTCGGTCATTCCCTGCAGGTAAGAGATCTCGGCGTCAAATTCCTGCCAGCGCAGGTTGTCCGGCGATCCGGCAACCAGAGGCTCGACGACTTTGCTGGCATCCTTGAAATGCGTCAGCGCCAGCGCATCTTCCGTCTGACTCTTCATTTCCCCCAAGCCGCGGTGGGCCTGGATGAGCATAGATTTCACTTCGTCATCGGGAGCCCTGGACTCGTTCAACATTGCCAGCCTCAAGGCCTGATTGAACTGATCCTGTGCTTCGGCAAGGGAGAAGCTTCTGATGGCGACGTCCCCCAAACCGATGGTGGAGAGGACCTTGATGCGCGCCGCGGACGACCTAAATGAAGAGGGCTGCACGAGATCCGCGAGTCGAACCCCTTCTTTGAATTCGGCGCGCGCCGCGTTGAGGTGGCCGGCCTCGAGGAGGCAGACGGCTTTGGAGTAAGAGGCTTCCGCCCTGGCGAACCGCAGTTGGTCGGAATCCGCCTTTTTTTCAAGCCTGGCGGCGATGGCGAGGGAGGCTTCCGCGTGATCCAGCGATTCGGAAAACAAGCCGTGGTTGCCAAGGATCTCGGCGGAGAGGGCGAGAGTCTCCGCATAATTCGGCTCAATGATGCCGGAGGTGCTGAATTGTTTGGTGTCGGTCTTGAGAATGTCTAGACTTCCGGCGACGGTCTTCAGAATGCCGGGCGTGGGATGCATGAGTTCCCCGCGAAACCATTCGGCAATTCTGGAAGATTGCTCCTCCGCAGTTTGAACCGCGGTGTGCAAACTCGCGACGGCGTTGGCCGCTTCGGTCGTGGCCTTTTTCTGAGCGTCCTCGGCGGTGGCCTGCGCGACCTGGGCCTTCTTCCCCATGTACAACGCGTATCCGAGCGCGCCAAGGGCGCCGAGGAGGATCACGGCAAATCCGGCGGCGACCATGCGCGTGCCACGGAGCTTGCGCTTGATTTCCGCTTCGCGGCGGGCGGCTTCCTCGGCCTGGCGGCGCTGGTCGCGAGCGGTGCGGCTCTGCGACGCCGGGTCGGTGAGCAAATCGTGAGTCAGTTCGAGCCAGATGACACCGGAGCGCTCTTCACGGTGGAGGACACGGCGATTGACGAGCTGATCAAAGGCAACCGCGGGGAGCCCGAGTTTTAGCGCGTCCTCAAGGGCGGCGCGGTTGCGATAGCCATTGGCGGTGAGGAGTTCGTCTTCCACCCAATCGCGAACGCGGGGGTCAATATCCTCGAAGGAGCGCTCGTAAAACTTGCGGATGATTTCCTCGCGCTCGACGTTGAGGAGGTCGGCGGTGATGGAGGACTGGCTGAGTTCGATGCGGCGGCGATTCAACTCGTCGCAGACCACGCTCAAGAGGGCGGGGTCCACTTCGCGCTGTTCCATGGATTTGGTGGAATGGCGACGCTGCGAAGTGGAAACGAAATCAACAATGTCATGGGCAACATCCGCATCAACAATTTCGCGTCCGGCGCGTTCGACGACTTCGAGGGCTTGCGCCCCGGTCATGCGCTCGAGGCGGAAGCGATTGGCCAGGAGCGATGGCATGCGGTCGCGCCAGGGATCGAGGTAGGCGAGAAAATCCTCGCGGAGGCTGACAACGAACTTTACGGCTTGGCGCTCGATGGCGAAGCGCTGCGCCTCATCGGGGTGCGCTTCGAGGTAGGCACGCATGGCATCCGAAGGGCGATGCTCGAGGAGAGATTCCAGCTCCGCGGAGAATTGAGCGACACGGCTCGATGCATCAGCGCTGGACTGGCCGAGAGTAAAAACCTCTTCAAACTGATCGAGGACGATCACCGGCGTATAGAGGCGGTTGCGCGGGCCCCAGAAATCAACTTCGCGGCGGTGGAAATACTCCCACAAAGATTCGCGGGGCTCGGGCCGCGGCGCGGTGATTTGAGCGCTATCCAGCTTCTCGACCAGCGCAAGCTTGATTTGATCGGCGAGGGGAGGCGCTTCCTCACTGAGATCGAAACGCACTCGAAGAGTTAGGAAATCGAGATCCCTCAGGGCAGGAAAAATGCCGGCCTGAATGAGGGATGTTTTTCCGAGGCCCGATTGGCCATAAAGGACGACGACGGATTCACGCTGGATGAGGCTGACGAGGGCGGCGGTCTCGCGCTCGCGGCCAAAGAAGAATTCACGGTCGGTTTCGGTGAATGCGCGTAAGCCGGGCCAGGGGTTCTTTGTCGAGAGTTCGGAGGAGAGGAGCATTGCCGGGTTCACGCGCGCGCGAATTGCTTGCGATAAGCCTTCTGGGCGATGTCGAGCTGCTGGATGAGCGATTCGGGTGGATTCCCCCCATGGGCAACGACGACGCTGCGATTAAAAGTGTTGCGGCGGACTTCCACAAGCTGGTTGATGGGCGTGTCGTCCACGACCACGGGAAAAAGGAAGGGACGGTCGGTGCCAAAATAACCTTCCGCCCGCTTCACCGCCTGGTTCCATTCAATGCGCCAGTAGCGGTCGTCATCATTCTGGGTGTTGCGGGAGATGACAGGGACGAAAGCGCAACATTCGCGGATGTGGCGTTCAATGAGACGGCCGAAATCATCGCCGGCTTTCAGGCGGCGATCCACCCAGACTTCCAAATCATGCTCGATCAGACGATCCGCGAGATTGAAGGCCGCCTCGCGATCCTCCTTGGCATAGCTGATAAAGACGGAACCGCCGGACATGGGGGCGGGCTGCTCCGCGTTTTCGCTGACCCGGGGCTGTGGGGCGGCCGATTTGGGATTGCGCTCAAACCACATGCGGTTCAATTCGCGGACAAAGTCCACCGGCGTGCCGTCGGTGAAAACGTGTGAATTGAGCGGGCTGAAATGGCGAAGGAAGGCGGCAAATTCGTTTTGCATGCTCCGGCTATCTGCAAAGATCTCCATCATCTGGCGGGAATCCCACAGGGCTTTATCGCGGGCGAGACGCAGGAGGAAGCGGGCCAGCCAGTCGGGAAAATCAACGCCAAGGACGAGCAGGTGACTCTGCTGCAACTTATCGATGAGTTTGTCCGGGCGGCCCTTCCCGGTCATGAAATCGTGCATCTGTTCAACCATCTGGCCTTCGCTGACGGCAAATTTGGGCAGCGAAGAGACGCGTCCGAGGATCTGAAAAACGAGGGCTCCGTTTTTTTCCATCAGCGCCTCGTCCAGATCGATCAGGCTGGAAGTCGCGGGAAAAGAAACGGTCGCGGGTGGGCGGCCGCGAACGGCGGCAATGGCTTCTTCCAATAAGGTGTCAACGGTGGTGCTGACAAAAAGTTGAAATTTCGGAATTTCAGCAAGTTGACGGAGCGGTTCAGGGACCGGCACTTTCAAGTTCTTGATGATGCGCACGACGGTCTTATCGATCTCCGAATGATCGCCGTGAAATTTGTCGTAGGCGCAAACAACATCGTTCGTTTCGTAGCCTTTCTTGGGGAGGTGATCGGCGGGAACCTTCAGTTCAGCGGCCAGACGCTCGGCGACAATCTGGTGGTACGGGCGGGGACCCTGGCCGGAATCCACAATGAGGAGTTCGCGGCCGACAATAGGCACAACTTGACCCTCTTCGATAGCGATCAGGAGGTCTTCCCAGAGGTTCTTATCCGTCAAATTCATCGGGCTGACTTTAGCAAAGGAAGGAAAGGTTGTCACGAGGTCATGACGAGCGACCAGTTTAACTCGCTGGGGAAAAAGACGTTAGACAGGCAGCTCCAGGGGCTTTTCCTGGAAGCCGGTGCGCCAGTCGGCGAGTTCGGCGCCCATAGCGTCGGCGGCCTTTTCGGCGATGTCACCGAGGGCTTCGCTGGGGAGGTCGTTCTCTCCTCGGTTCAGGCGCGAGACGATACCAGCCAGCACCTGGCCAACGGAGCTGGAGCGGCGCGCGACATGATGGAAATCGCCCTGGCTTTCAATCCCGCGGATGGCGGCGCCGAACGCAGGGAGGATGGCGGCCATCTGGACGAGGAACTCAACCCAGAGACCTTCCCTGAATAAATGGGTGAGGCAAATGACGAGAGTTCCATAAAAAAGGCCCGTAGAAAACCACTGCAGGCGGTGGGCGATGCGCATGGATTTCTTGGAATTTCCCGCATGGTAGGCCATTTGCGATGGCAATTCGTAGGAGGTGAGGAGTTTGCGGTAAGCGGCGCGATAGGGGCGGTCCAACTTGCCGTGGAGGATGCCCGCCTCACGGACAACAGCTTGAAAATGCCAGTCCACCCAAGTTTTTCGCTCCTCGCCGTGCGCCTCATAAGCGGGGACGCGCTCCGTGACACTGACTCTGCCGATCAAGAACAGGAATCGCATGTGGCGAAGTTTTTCGGCGAGCAGGCGATAGTCGATCCAGCGTTCGTGCCAGTGGCGCAGGCGTCCCAGAGTGGTGATGCCGATGATGAAAACGATGGCGGCCAACTCCATGGCGATCCAGAATTTCAGGCGGGGTTCATCGAAATAAGCGCGCAGTGCGAAAATGACGGCGCAGGCGGCGAGCAGATAATTGGCGGTGAAAGAGCTGCGATAAATGTTCGCATAGTGGCCGGCAAGCTTGTCTGCCCAGGCGTAGTGAAGCAGAAAGCGTTCCACGACCTGGTGCGTGGTCGGCGGCGGGAGTTCCGGTGCGACCTCCCAGGCGCGCGCCCATTCCTCGCGTGTCTCTTTTTCGTAGTCCTTGAGAAAAATCCGGAGCGGCCAGGGCCAGGAGCCCGCGACGATCCTTGTGAAGGCAGTAAAAAGGACGCCGAGCGTCCAGCGGTAGGACTTCTCGCGGAAATAGTGCCGGCGGAGGTCGCGGACTTTCTTTTCGGATGGAGCGTTCTCCTTTGGCTGATCGAACAAGAGAAATGCTCGGAGGTGGCTTGTCAACTGGTCGAGTCCGACAGTGAGAGCCTCTCCCGCCTCCGCGGATAGCAGGAGGCATGCTTCGTGAGGAGCCTTTGATTTGATCCAGATGACCGGGATGTGGGAGAGCAGAGCTTCGCGCGCAATTTGCGCGGTGCCGCCGCGGCGGGTTGTGGGTCCGCCATCCCAGATAGCGATGAGAACATCGGAATTTCGGAGGACCGTTCTCCCCACGCGCTCATAAGCACGGTTTTCCGCCTGGGGATTTTCGCGGGAACCATCCAGCTCGAGGACGGCGGAGGCGTGCGCCAACAGTTCCCGGAAGCCCTTGCGCGATTCGGGCGCGGTGAAATCCTTTTCGTACTCCTCGCAGGAAAACGGCAAGGGAGCCTGGATTTCGTAGCCAAGGTCCAGACCCGCTTCGGCAACCAGGCGATCGGAACCCTCGGCAAGTGGGGAGATGACGCGGAGGACCGGCTGCGAGGTGCTGTACCCGGCGGCGGGATCCGCGGAGGTTTGATGGGCGACATCGCGGACCCTCTCCAGGGCCTGGCGAATGCGCTGGCGCAAAACGGTGTAATCCGCGCCCGCGAGACGATTGGGGCGGTGCCCTGTGACTCCGACGCGGATGGCGAGACGGACTTTTGGAGGATGGAGGCCGCTCGCGGTTGGCATGGCTAGACTCTTATACCGCAATCGCCTAGGAATCGGCTATTTGAAGGAAATTCGCTGGATATAGTCAATGCACAGACGCGACAATTAGTGCTGCCCAGGCTCCTTCGGGGTCAAATTACAGTTGCGGAGTTCGCCCACGCTCCATCCATTCCCTCCAGCCCTTGCCATGTCTTCGCCAGGCCCATCGCGCAGGCCAGAAAATGGTCAGCGCCACCAGCAGGAGACTAGGACCTACGTTGAGCAACCAAAGGAAGACCGCAAGCGCTCCGCTGCCTGCTGCTTGGAAACCGTCGACAATGGCATTGCGAATCTTGCCGCCGACGGGAGTCCCGGTTCCCAGCGTCGCCTGATACTCCTCATGCAGTTCCAACTTGATGGAGGAGTAGGCGACACGACCTCGCAATTCCTTTCGCTCGGCTTCCATACGTTCAATAGATTCGCGTGTGTCCGTAATTACCTTCTCGACTTCAAGCACATCACTGACTTTTCCTGTGCGTGTGCGCATGATGTCCTGCAGACGTATTTCCGCTTCGCGGGCATTCTTTAAGCGCGCGTCCAAGTCAATCACTTGCGCGGTGACTTCTTCTCCACCTTGTTCTTCTTGTTCGACGCGACCAAGTGCCTTCAGAGCGGTCAAGGCACTGTCAATTTGCTCTGCAGGAATATGAACTTCGGATTCAATGGTGCGCGGCGCACCAACCTCGCTGTGCATCGTCATACTTGCGGCATATCCCCAGTGTTGCCGGACAATCTTGTCCACGGCTTCGCGAGCCACACCAACATCCTTTACGGAAACCTTTAACAAAGCCGTGTGAGCAATCATTGGTCCGATGGAAAGGTCTTGAGGAAGGTCCGCCGGCCTTGCATTACTTCCAGGACCGATGTAGTTGCCACCGCCACCCCTTTCACCCGTTGACCAGGCAAACGCACTGTTGGGGGGCGGGGCGCGCCTGACGCGGGCAAGCGCAGAGATCCCTTCGCTCTCCCTCTGCGTTGCGATTGAGGATTGATCTTGAAAAGGAGCGTACAAGTGGGCTGGAGCAAACACCTTTAAGACAATTCCAATGCACAATACCAGGCATGCTGTCGCCCATGTGATGCGGCTGAACACAACCCGCCGCCAGAGTGGAATGCTCATCCTCACTTTCCCATGGCCAGGAACGGGCCCATTCGGGACTGCTTGTGCCTCAGCGTCTACGACCTGTGTCAACTTTGAAGGAGCCGGTTCAACAACCCAATTCAGCACTTGCGAGGAAACCTCGCGCAAATCACCCTGGAGCTTCCGACATTCAGAGCATCCCCGGATGTGCGCCGCGACCTGCGCTGCAAGCTTTGGTTCAAGCTCACCATCGAGGAACGCCATCACTTGTTCTTTCTCCACCGGATGCAAATCGATCATCATGACGGCACCCTTCTTCCTTCACTCCGTTTGTGCCAAAAGCTGTGATTTCAAATCCATGCGCGCGCGGAAGAGCCGCGACCGGACCGTATTTACTGGGATTCGCAGTAGCGCTGCAATGTCGTCGTAGCCCAGCCCTTCATATTCCCTCAACATCAGAACCTCTCGGTGGTCGGGATCGAGCTGCTCTATTGCACGCTTCACCCATTGGGCGTCGCAGGGGTCGAGCTGCCCAGCAGCAGGGGGATCGACTTCGAGCGGCACTGTTGAGTGTGAGGCGCGACGCCGCTCGCTGGAGAGTCGTCGAAACGCGATGCCATAAAGATAAGAGCGAAACGTCGCGTGAGGCTCATACCTGTGAATTCCGCGGAGGACAGCTAGAAAGGTCTCTTGAGCCAATTCTTCTGCGCGCGCAGGATCGCGTAATCGCCGCCGGAAGAAACTGTAAACTGCTTGGCGATAGCGCTCGAAAAGCTCCGCGAAAGCCTCTCGTGAGCCTTGCTGGAATTCGAGCATGAGCGCTTCGTCGCTTGCCATGGTTAGCGGGGGCCTCGTTCTACCTGGCTGCCGCCTGCGCATCGCTGCCACTCGCGGCCTCTCCTACTGTGTGATACCCCAGACGGCAAAAAAGTTCCCGACTTTGAAAAGAAAGTCCTAATTTTGGATTAGAGGAACAGGGGAAGCCGGAGGGTTGCTATTGGGCGAATACGCAGGAACTCCCATGAGCGCAATTGATCATGTGACATGACCAGCCCTTCCCGCCAGCTGCGGGCTCGAATGAACTTGCCCGCTCAAGGCGCCCGGCTGAAGACGGGTGGCGGAGAGGGTGGGATTCGAACCCACGGTTGAGTTTCCCCAACACCCGCTTTCGAGACGGGCTCTTTCGACCGCTCAGACACCTCTCCGCTAGCAATTCTAGCGGCGGGAGGCGAAAGGCACAAGCGCGCCAAGTGAGATCGTCGAATCGCCGCGGAAAAACAGTGCGCGTAGAGAACGGCAGCGCGCTATTTCACTGTGCGGCGGGGACGGGCGAGGAAGTAGAGGATTGGCCCGGCGGCGATGATCAGGAGGCCGACATAGAGGGCGTTGAGGGGGCCGAGGCGCTCACTGTGATTGCAGAAAACGGCGGCCACCATGAGAGCGAGAGGCGGAAGGCCGATGAGGATGGTACCAATGATGCCTCCCGGGACGCGATAGGGGCGAGGCAGGCCGGGCTCGCGGAAGCGGAGTCCGGTGAGGGCCCAGAACTCGAGCATGATGCTGAGCCCGGTGACGAGCACGTCAAGGATGATCAGGCGCTCAAATCCGAGGAACATGCAGCCCGCCCAGGCGACAGCGCAGAAAATGATGGCGACCCACGGCGCGCCGGAGCGATGGTGCAAGCGCGTGAATATCCGCGGGAGGTAGCCGTCTTGGGCCATGACGAGCGGAAGGCGCGAGAAGGACATCATCAGCGCGTTGAAGGTGCCAATGGCGCCGACGATGCCGGCGAGCGCAATGGCCGCCGCGAGCCAATTCCCTGCCAGGATTCGGCCAATGTCCACCCAGCCGCCGGTCGTCCACAAATTGGGATCGATTCCGGCGCGCGCGACGGCCGCAACAGGAATGAGATAGCTCACGGCAACAACGAGGACGGCGATCCACATGACTCGCGGATAGGTGCGCTGGGGTCTATCCACTTCACCGGCGATCGTTGAGGCATTGTCCCAGCCCATGTAGTTCCACATGGCGACGAGGATTCCGCCGAGGAGATCCGCGTGGCTGAGCGGAGCAGGTGCGACGGCCGCGCCGGCGGCGGACCGGTGCATCAATGCAACGATGGTGAGTGCGGCGAAAGGACTGAGGAGAAGGATGGAGAAAATCGTGGAGCCGGTCCCCACGGAGCGCGCGCCGCTGATGTTCCACGCGGTGCAGACGGCGATCATGGCGAGACCAATAAGCGGGCCGCGGTAACCGGCGGTCAACGCGGGCGCGAAATGGCCGAGATAAGCGACGAACAGAGTGGGATAGAGAGCCATCTCGAAAACCGCTCCCGCAAGGGAAAGCCAGGATTCCTGAAAGCCCCAAAACTTTCCGAGACCGCGAGTGACCCAGACGTAGAAGCCGCCCTCTTTGGGGATGGCGCTGGCGAGTTCGCCAACCATCATGGCCGTGGGAAGGCTCCACAGAAGCGGGGTGAGGACGAGGATCAGTAGCGCGCCAGCGTAGCCCGCCGATTGGATGACGTCTTCGAGGCCGAACGGCCCGCCGGAAACCATGAAATAGGTGGCAGCGACGAGGGGGAGGACGGTGAGTTTGCCTTTGGAAATTCGCCGGGACGACTGAGGGGCGGAGTTCATTCGTTCGGAGAGTTATACACCGCGAATGTGTCAGGCGCGCGTCGAAAATCAAAATCCCCGCGGCAGCAAGGGGCGATTCTCCGCGCGACTATTCGTGCGGAGTGCGCTTCGGCGGCGCAGGAGTGCCGGTGAGCTGTTTGAGTGTCTGCTGCGCGAGCGCCTTGAAGGGCGTATCCAGGGCAATCACTTCGTTGAGCGCGGCGGTGGCTTCGGGAACCTTTTTCTGGCGTGCGTAGGTAAAACCCAGGCGGTAGAGATTGCGCGCGTAATAGACGGTCTCGCTTTTGAGGAGGGGGTTGGCTTTCTGAAATGCGGCGGCGGCGCCGGGGAGATCGTTCTTATTGATCAGCACCTGGCCTTCGGCGGACCAGGCGAGACCGGTCTGAAGCGTCACTCTCTTCTGCCACTGGTCGTCAGTCATGCCCTCCGGTTTTTTCGCCGCGGGCAGGAGGTCGATGGCTTTTTTGGCGCAGGCTTCGGCTTTGTCGAGTTGCTCGCCGCGATCGCTGTAGTAATCGGCGAGCAGGAGGAGCATGTCGACGTCATTCGGATTTATCGCCAGCGCCCTATCCGCGGCGGCAACCATTTTTTCGTTGTTTTGCAATTGCTGATAGGCAAATGCGGCTAGGTCCTGGCACGCACCGGCATAGGGAGAATCGGGAAACGCGGCGACGAAGCGCTCGGCGAGCGCGGCGCGGTCCGCGGGCGCCTGTGCCTTGTACACAACATTGACCATGAGGTTCTGAACGTAGGTGATCTGATCCCGCTGGGCGTCGAGGGATTGCTGATGCCGGGCGGTCCAGCTGGGAGCGTCGGCATCCGCGGGAGCGGTCTGGGCTTTGTATCGCACAAGGAGGGCGGCCATTTTTTCGCCGGAGGCAAAAAGGCCGGCGCTATCGCCGAGTTCTGATTGCGCGCGGACGAGGTGCAGCGCGGCATTGAAATTGTCGGGGTCGATGGTGAGAATCTTTTGTGAATATTCCGCCATCTTGGCGTAGTTCTTCGCGTCCGCGTAATAGGAGACATAAAGTTCGTTGGCGAGCACGGCGTAATTCGTCTGGCCGAACTCGGCCATGAATTTGTCAATCAGGGCGAGCTTCGCTGTGGGGTCAGTGGCTGCGCTGATTGCTTCGAGCGCCTTATCCTCGTCGGAGCCGGATGGGACGCCGGTACTTTTTACAAGTTGAGCCTGCGCGGCCGAGGCCAGAGCCAGAAACATCACCATTAGCAAAATTTTCCGCATGGCGTCCTCCGGGAATTCGTGGGTGAAGCATATCAAATATCCGGAGGGATGGAGGCGGGGAAAGTCAGGGAAGACGAATGCGCGGAATGAAACGCGGGACCGTGCGGCAATATTCCAGGTAGGAAG
>JBGOTC010000074.1:0-10860 GCA_041476305.1 Terriglobia bacterium | reverse complement strand
GGCCATCGTGCGTCCATTGAATGAACCAGTGGATCGGATCTATCTTTGCTGGTCCGCGTAACGTGCCGTCGTCCGCGATGAGGTAGAGACCCTCATCGGTCAGCACTGCAAATTGATGTGGATCAGGAAGAGCCCATATTCTGTCGTTCATTGTCATCAGTATCTTGTTCAATGTGCCAAGACGAAGATTGAATAGGTACAGATCCTGCGGATCGAAACCCTCTCGATCGGCATGTGCAGAAAACAGGACCGCGTCGCCAGAGCCTGAGATTTCAAACTTCTCAATCAATAAGCCTTTTTGAGGTAAAGGATAAGATCGAGTAGTGTCTTGAGCGGCAGTTTTCGGCAAATGGGAAAACAAGAGCGCAGCGAAACAGAGAAATACCGACAGAATTACTGTGCGGCGTCTGTAGCGTTTGATTTCGGACACTTGGAATTTTCCTGAGTTAAGTATAGAGGGAAGTAGTCAGCTCAACAATCTCCCTAAGCCTTCAACTCCACGATGGTGATGGCGGTGCCGCCGCGGTCTTCGGGTTCGTGGGAGATGCGCTCAACGAGGGGATGCGCGGCGAGGAATTCGGCGAGGCCGCGGCGGAGGGCTCCTTTGCCGTGGCCGTGGATGATGCGCAGGCGCGATTTTCCGGCGACAGCGGCCTGATCCAGAAATTTGTCCACGCGCTCGGTGGCTTCCTCGACGGTGGAGCCGATGACGTTGATTTCGTCGGAGGAAGGCTCATCGGTGGGCTCAGAGCGCACGGTGATGCCCGCGGAATACTGCGCGGGCTGGGAAGATTTTGGCGCGACGGGGGGATCCACGATGGCGGTGACGTCGTCCAGTGAAATTTTCATACGCAGAGGGCCGGCTTCGACTTCCGCGCCGCGGCCTTCGACGCGCCGGAGGATGACGGGTGAGGGAAAACCACGGACGCGGACCTTGACGCCGGAGACGAGGAGCTCGGGGCGCACGGGTTTTTCGGCGGGCTGCACGGCAGGGCCGAGATCGGCCTGCGAGGCAGAGAGGTGCTGGACAACATGCGCGTCGGCTTCCTCGCGGGCGCTGCCGCGAGCTTTGATTGCGGCACGTTCGGAGGCTTTGGCGCGCTGGGATTGCAGTTCGCGGTCCTTGATTTTTTCGAGCGCGTCGGCGAGCGCGGCTTCGTGCTGCTTGAGGGTGTCGCTGAAGTTTTGTTCGAGTTCGGCGATGCGTTTGCGCTGGCGCTCGACCCACTCGGTTTGGAGCGCGGCGCGCTCGCGTTGAAGCGCTGTGGATTGTTCGTGGAGGGCGGCGCGCATGCGGTCCACTTCATCACGCGCTGCGTGCAGATAGGCGATGAGGTCCGCGGCTTCGTGCGCGGCGGGGGACATTTCCGCGCGGGCGCGATCGAGAACGCGGGCGGGGAGGCCGAGGCGGCGGGCGATGGCGATGCCGCTGGAGCCTCCGGGAACGCCGACGAGCAAGCGATAAGTGGGGCGCAAATTTACGGCGTCGAATTCAACGGCGGCGTTGAGGACCCCAGAAGTGGTGGAGGCGTAGGCCTTGAGGCGGTCGTGATGCGTGGTGGCAAGAGTGAGGCAGCGGCGCGAGCGAAATTCCTCGAGGAGCGCGACGGCGAGCGCGGCGCCTTCTTCGGGCGCGGTGCCGGTGCCGAGTTCATCCACCAGAACAAGGGAGCGGTCGGTGACGGCGGCCAACATGGAACGCAGGTTCAACATGTGGGCGGAAAAAGTGGAGAGATTCGCGGCGATGGATTGCTCGTCGCCAATATCGGCGAGGACGCGATCGAAGAGCGGAACTTCCGCGGACTGCGCGGTGACGGGGATTCCGGATTGCGCGGCAAGCGCGGCGAGGCCGACGGTCTTCAGTGCGACCGTCTTGCCTCCGGTGTTGGGGCCGCTGATGACGAGAACAGTTTCGGCTCCGCCGAGAGTGAGGGACATAGGGACGACACTGCCGCCATCGCGACGGAGCGCGGCTTCGAGGACGGGATGGCGCGCGGCATCGAGCTTGAGTTGGAAATCCTCGCGAAGAACGGGGAGCGCGCAATCGAATTGGCGGGCGTAACGCGCGCGGGCGAAAAGCGAATCGAGTTCGGCGATGACGCCTGCGGCGTGGCGGAGCGCGGGGGCCTGGGCGCGGAGGAGCCCGGTGAGCTCGGCGAGGATGCGCGCGATTTCGGCGGCTTCATCTTCGGCGAGCTGGACGAGTTTGTTGTTGAGCTCGATGGCGACCAGCGGCTCGACGAAAATGGTCTGGCCAGTGGCGCTGGAGCCGTGGACGATGGCGTCACGCATGCCGGACTGGCGGCGGTCGGCGGCGCGGACGGGGATGACGTAGCGGTCGTTGCGGAGGGTGACGTAGTCCTCGCCGGGCTCGGCGCCGCGGGAGCGCAGGATTTCGCGGAGGGACTTCTGGATTGCATCGCGGGTGCGCGCGAGGGAGCCGCGGATGCGGCGCAAGGCGGGCGAAGCGTCGTCACTAATGGCGCCATCGGGCAGGACGGCGCGGCGGATGGCGGCGGAGAGGGCGCGAAAATCGCCAAGCGATTCGGTGCGAGCGCGGAGGCCGGGAAAAGACTTGGATTTGGATGCGTCAACGAAATACTCCCGGAGCCATTTGGCCGTGTCGAGGAGAGAGGCGGCATCGAGCAATTCCGCAGGCGCGAGGTAGGCGGCGGAAGCGGCGTTAGCCGCATCGCCTGATTCAAGGCGGGCGAGCCAGGGGCCGGGATCGGCGAGGGCGCCGAAGCCGAGGTCGCTGCCGGCGCGGAGCCAATCGATGGCCTCGCGGATGAGGGCGAATTCGGCGGTGAGGCGCGCGCGATCCTGCGAGGGAGAAAGCGCTTCGACGGCGCGGCGTCCGGGGGCGCAGGTGGCGGAGCCGCGGACAATTTCGCGCAAGCGGTCAAATTCGAGAAGGTCTGCGGCGGGGCGAGACATGATGATTATTTTGTACGCGACGGAGTCGCGCGGCGAACAGGCCGGGCGGGGGCGAGCTCTTCGACCATGGCGATGGCGAGGGCATCGAGAACGGAGGTGGCAGCGCGGCCTTTGAGGGTGTGGTTATTGCCCATGAAAGAAAAAATCAGATGCGCACCTTTGGAGGTGGTGGCGTAGCCGGCGAGAGCGTCCACATGGCTGATGGAGCCGGTCTTGGCCCAGATATGGTCGGCAGCGAGAGTGTGCTGCATGCGCTCGGCGAGCGTGCCATCCACTCCGGCGACGGGAAGCGCGGCGCGGAATTCAGCGGCCCAGGACTGGTGCGCGGCCCAGCGCAATAATTTTGCTTCGGCCTCGGGGGTGACGAGGTCACGACGCGAGAGGCCGGAGGCGTCGGTCACAGAAATTTCAGTGTCGTCGAGGCCCATGTTTTTGAGGAAGTCTTGTGCGAATTGGAGAGCGGCGTCCGCAGAGGGGTCGCCGGTTTTTATTCTCGCGGCGACGCGCAAAAGCATTTCCGCGTGGAGATTCTGGCTGGTTTTGGCCATGACGCGCAAGGCTTCGGAGAGTGGCAGCGAGACATGCTCCGCGAGGACAGTGGGGGCGGGAATTACGGCGCAACAATTCGCGACGGGGATGGGCGTGTGCGCGACACGGGAATGCCCATAGATTTTCACGCCGCGGGCTTCGAGCAAATCCTTGAGCAACGCGGCGGCATATTCTGCGGGGCGGTCGATGGCGAGTCCCAGGGAATGCGGCGGCGCACCGACGGGCATGGAGCCACGAAGAAAGATTTCGGCGGAGCCGGGGGCGCGCTCGACGGAAAGCTTCTGCTCGGAGCCACGCGGGCCGGTGGTGACTTCATTGTGAATCTGGTAGAGGCCGGCCCAGGGCGCGGCGGTGTAATTCGCAGGAGTGCCCGCGGCGTCGCCGGGGGTCAATTCGATGAACAAGGTGCCGTCATTAATCTCGAGGGCGGAGACGGGAACGCCATAGTTCCACAGCATGTCGTCGATGGCCCAGCCGGAGGGATAGGCGCCGCCGGTGAAATAACTGTCGTCGCCGACAATATCACCGGTGACTTGCTTTACGCCGCGTGCGACAACGGCGTCAGCGAGCTCGGCAAGAATCCTTTCGGGCGCGCCATCGCGTTCCGTCTTGATGCCGAAGGGAACCCTGCGATTGGAAAGGCCGGGGTCGCCACGGCCGACGAGAATGAGATCCCCGTGGATCGCGCCATCAGCGTCGAGAGAATCGCGCGTTTCAATGGTGGTGTGAAAGCGGTAGTCCGGGCCGAGGGTGGAAAGGGCAAGCGCGGCGGTGAAGAGCTTGGCGTTGGAGGCGGGCAGGAAATAGCGGTTGGCATTGAGCGAGAAAAGGACTTCGCCGGTGTCCGCGTCTTCGACGAGGACTCCCCAATAGCCGCGGGCGGCTTCCGGCGCGGAGAGAATTTTTTCCACGCGCGCGCGGAAGGCAACGACACCGGGGCGAGTGGAAGGGGCGACCCTGGGCTTGGGGGCCGATGCTTGCGGCCACGCGGGAGATATGAGCGCGGCGGCAAGCGCGAGAGCCGCGGCAATTCTGAATTGCCGAAATGAAATGGACATAAGCATAAAAGAAGTGCGCCCGCCCGCATTTTTCGGGGCTAGTTGAAACTATCGTTTTCCGGGGAGCGCGTCAAACGGTGGAGAGTGGGATGGGGTGGGCGTAAAGCTCATCAAAGACAAGAGACACAAGCGAGCGTTTGAAAATGTAGATGTGGCATTGCACCTTGGCACAGGGGCAGACAGATCCCTGCCTACCCTGCCTACCGGCAGGCAGGGGGCAGGCAAGCTTCGCCGCTTCAGCGGCTCAGGATGACAACTTGAAAGGCGAACGGAAATGGTCCTGGTATTGGGGAGACTGATTCATATTGTCAGCGGGCGGGTCTTAGACCCGCCCCTACAAAAACTGGAGGGCCCCTCGTCCTGATACAGAGCATCGGGACGCGAAAGGCGCACCCTGCCCTGCCTGCCCTGCCTACCGGCAGGCAAGCGGCAGGCAAGCTTCGCCGCTTCAGCGGCTCAGGATGACAACGTGAAGATAGAGGCGAAGAATAGTGCGGGCCTGCGGCGAGAGGGGCGGAGTGTTGCACGGGAAAACCTGAAGTACTAAGATGGAGTCCCACCCCACTGAGGAGGGAATCCATGCGAAAAGTGATTACATTGCTCGCAGTGGCAGCGATGGCCACATTACCACTGGCGCGTGCCGCGAACGAAAAAGAGGAAGACCGGCTGCGGAATTGCGGCATGGTGATGAGCGAAATTCTGAGAGTGCCGGATGACATCCCGCAGGACCTGCTGGACAAGGCGGAGTGCGTGATTGTGCTGCCGTCGGTGGTGAAGGGCGCGATCATCGTGGGGGGCAGCTACGGACGCGGGGCGATGGTGTGCCGCGCGGGCGAGCATTTCAACGGACCGTGGGGCCCGCCGACGATGATGGTGCTGGAAGCGGGCAGCGTGGGGCTGCAACTGGGCGGGCAGGCGACCGATTTCGTGCTGCTGGTGATGAATTCGCGCGGCGCGACGGCTATGCTGACGAGCAAGGTGAAGCTGGGCGCGGATGCCGCGGCGGCCGCGGGACCGAAGGGGCGGAATGCGCAGGCGGCAACGGACGTCACGCTACGGGCCGAAGTGCTCACTTACTCGAGGTCGCGCGGGCTGTTCGCGGGTATTTCGCTGGATGGCGCTTCATTGCGTCCAGATGATGACGCGAACGAGCATGTCTATGGCAAGAAGGTCGCGGCGAAGGACATCGTGCTGCGCGGGGTGGTGCAGGCTCCGGCGGCCGCGCGGCAACTGCTGGATGAATTGAACCGGCACTCACCGAAAAACCTCTCCGATCCGAATTCAAACTAATCCTGGACAGAATTAGCCAAGAACACCCCGGCCTACGCCGGGGTGTTCTTTTTTTGCGGGAGCGTGCCCTCATGAAACTGAGCGGGCGGCCGGCGATTGACGCGCAGGTCGAAGATATCGGGGCGCGAATAGTGTCCGCCGACGTCGAGGGCAAGTTTTTCGCCGGCGATGCGGTCGAGATCGAGTTCCGCGGTGAGCAATTCTTCACGGCCGTAAACGGGTTCAACCACGTAACTTGCATCCGGGGCGATGATGGCGGAGCCGCCGTTCAACAAAACATCGGGCGCGGCGGCGAAATCGTCCTTCAATTCCAGATCCGGCGGGAGCATGGATTTGGTGAGATAGGCGCCGGCTTCGAGAACGAATGCGCGTCCCTCGAATGCATAGTGGCGCGAAGCGATTTGGTAGATTTCCCCGCACTGCGGCCATGCGGCGATGTGAATCTGCTCACCCTCGGCGTGGAGGACATGGCGGGCGAGGGGCATCCAGTGCTCGAAGCAGATGAGGCCGCCGATGCGCGCTCCGGCGACATCGTAAGCGCGGAGGCCGACGGCATCGCCCTGGCCCCAGAGGAGGCGCTCACCATGCGTGGGAACGAGCTTGCGGTGGCGGCCGAGAATTTCGCCGGAAGGCGAAATAAAAAGAAGCGCGTTATAGAGCGAGCCAGTGCTGCCGCGCTCATTCGCGCCGATGACGACGGAGCAACGCGCGGCGCGGGCAGCGCGGCACAACTGTTCGGTCTCAGGAGAAGGGATGACGAGACTGTTGCGCGCGAGGCGAGCGTGGAGGCGCTTCGAGGGCTCGTGTTCCCATTTGCCGAGAGAGCCGGTGTCGCACCAAAGGGGGTAAATGGGGAGCCAGGTTTCGGGAAACGCCAAGAGTTGCGCGCCATGGCGGCCTGCTTCGGCGATCCAGTCGCAGGCTTTGGCGATGGAGGCTGGGAGATCGAGGACGACGGGAGAGGCCTGGGCGATGGCGACGGTAATTTTCATGGGGACACCTACTTGAATGAATAGGTTCGCAAAGATTGAAGCACAGACGGGCCAAGAGTGGAAATGTCCCTTCCCTCAGGGGCTAAAGCCCCAGTTAGATCAGATGTTTCGGCACGACTGAAGTCGTGCCCTCCCAAGCCCTCTCTTGTGGAGATGACAACGGTAAATACTGTGAATATTCGCAAGTTTGGTCGCGAAGGTCGCGAGCCAAGAATCTCAGGTGCTGCCCCGATGACAGTGTTAACAACAAAGTCCAAAACCTCAGGTCTGACCACCAAAAAGCGGTGGCGAGACCTGAGCTACAAGAACTCCAAGATAACAGCGGTCTTGTGTAGCGCAGAACGACTGCTGCGTTGCGGCGAGTTGCGGAATGGGCGCGCATCCCGTAATCTGGATTTTTGAGCGCAACGGTGCGCGCGACACCCAAAAATGCCCTGCCCCATCTGCGAAAAGAGAAAAGCCGAGCGTTACTGCCCGGCAAAAGGCGAAAAGATCTGCGCGGTGTGCTGCGGCACAGAGCGCGAAGTGACCATTGATTGTCGGAGCGATTGCGGCTATCTGCTGGCGGCGCACCGCTACGAAATGAAATTGGACAAGCCGCTGCCCGCATCCGAGGTGCCGTTCCCCGATGTGGCGTTTCCCGCCGACCTGATCCACGCGAACCGCACGGTGGTCTCCGGACTGGCGTTTGCGATCCTGAAATGCGCGGCGGAACTCCATTCCGCCGTGGATGCGGATGCTCTGTCGGCGCTGCAGGCGCTGGCGGAAACTTACCGCACGCTGGGGTCGGGACTTTATTACGAGAAACCTCCGGATGGCGGGCCGCCGCAAGCGATTTACAAGGCGCTCGCGGAGTATCTGGAAGAATTGAAGAAGAAATTCGCGGAGCAAGGCGCGGTCGCGCTCTTGAAGGATACAAACATTTTCTACTTTCTAGTATTCCTGTTGCGAGTGGGAAGGCAACAGACCAACGGACGCCCAAGAGCGCGGATGTTCCTGGAATTTCTGCGCGGGCAGTTTCCGCAGTCGGAGATGAAGCAGGAAGAAGCGCCGAGAATTATTGTTCCGTAGAAGAGCCTGCCGTCAGTTACAAATCCAACCCAATGCAAATGAGGTGTGCGAGCGTCTAATTGTGTAGTGGCGGCACCGCAGATTGGCACAGGGGCACACAGATCCGTTCGGGCATTTTTCCGGGGCCACGGAGCCGCAGCGAATCGCCAGACTGTTCTTAGGCGCCGCGTCGATGCGGCGGAGCACACGCCGTCGGCCCGCACGTTCCTGACGTGCGGAAATCCGTCCCGCGCCCGCAGTGGCGGGCGAAAAGCACGGATGCCGTCAGGATGACAACACAATTAACGAGGGCAAACACCGGCCCATGCAAAGCTGGGCCGGATATCCCCGCTTCCGGCGGGCGCAAACAGCGCGCTTCGCCCGCCGCTCTGCGGCAAGCGTGCTCAGGATGACGGTGGTGACTGGGTGGTGTTTGCGGAGTGGAGGGCGAGGGAGAACTGGAACGGACTTGAGTTTGCGGCGGGGGATGTGGGGCGCGAACCCAGATTGTATTTCTCGCGCAGGCGGCGCACGCGCTCGGAGACTTCGCGGCGATAGGTTTCCGGCGGGTAAGCGGCGCGGGAATAAAACTCCCGATAGCGTTTCGCGAGGCGCGGAAAAGTGTTTTCGATGAAGGGAAGAAACTCTTTAGCGGAGGAAGGCATGAGCCAGAGCGCGGCGGCGAGAAACCACTCGGCGCCTGCTTCGCTGGCGGCGCGAGCAAGGGCATCCAGTTCGTCTTCGCTGTCGGTGAGGCCGGGGAGAACGGGCATGGCGAAGACTCCGGCACTGATGCCGGCATCGTGGAGTTTACGCAGGGCAATCAAGCGCAGGTCCGGGCGCGGGGCGCGCGGCTCGAGGGTGCGCGCGAGGCGCGTACGCATGGTGACGATGGTGATGTTGACGGTGAGCGATGAGCGCCGGGAGATGCGCCGCAGAAGATCAATGTCGCGGACGATCTGGTCGGATTTCGTGGTGATGCTCAAGGAAAGCCCGGAGCGTTCGGCCATGCGTTCGAGGATGGCGCGGGTGACACCGAATTCGCGCTCGGCGGGCTGGTAGGGGTCGGTGGCGGAGCCGATGGCGATGTGCTCATCGCCGAAGTGTTTTTCAGCGAGGTCGCGCGAGACGATGGGGCCGGCGTTGGCCTTGGCATAGATCTTGGATTCAAATTCCGCGCCGTCCAGCTCCATGAACTCGTGGGTGTAGCGCGCGTAGCAATAGCGACAGCCGAATTCGCACCCGCGGTAAGGATTGATGGTCCATGGAAAGGGGACGCGCGTGGAATCGCAGCTATTCAGGATGCTGCGAACGGGGAGGAGAAAATATTCAGTCCCGCGCCTGGCGTCGGCGAGGGGAGAATCAGCGGCAAGCCGGGCGATGCCGACAAAGTCGGCAGCAAGCTTCGGTGGTAGCGAAGCCGGAGGCTCGGTGTCCCGGTGGTGCGGGACGATTGGGAATAAGGTGGGAGTGGGGAAAGTGGCCATCGTCCGGCTCGCCGCTGAATTTGTGGTTCAATGAGCGGGAGTATATTCGCCTTTTATTCGCCATGTCAAGGCTTATTTTCGCTTTAATTTCGCCTACTGATAATCCACTGCCGAGACTAGGGATCAGAGGTGTCCATGCGCAAAAGCGGGTCGGCGGGCTGCCAGGGCTCGATCCAATAATCGAAGGCGAGCCACAGGGAGCGGGTGTAAGGAACCAGGGCGAGGGAGATGAGAACTGCGCAGGCCATCCAGACGGGGATTTTCGTGGAGGGCGCGGCGTGCCAGATTTCGGGGAGGAGCCGGGAGAGGAGGTAGGCGGCAAGGACGATGAAGGCGGTGGCGGCATAGTTCACGATCATCGCGCCGACGTAGTAGCCGGGCTCGCGGAAATAGTCGAGGCGGCAGAGAGGGCAATCGTGATGCATGCGGTAGGGGCGGCGATAGATGCGTCCGAGGCCGCAGCATGGGCAGCGAAGACGCAGGCCACGACCGAGGGCCTCGGAGAACGGCGGGCGGAGGCCCGAGGGCGGGTGCGTGTCTTGCGCGTCGTGCGCGTCCATGGAAATGATTCTAGGCGGTGGAGTGGCCTGAGGTACAGTGCCCGATTTGCGGCGGAGCTTGGGAGAGGTGACCGGCGGTGGCGCGGGCGCGCGCTATACTGGCACTTGAGGGGAAACGTGGACGCGATTGGGATCCTGATTCTGGATGAAGACATCGCGAGCCAATCGGCGCTGCGACAGGTGCTCGATTCCGAGGGCTGGGAAGTGCACGTGGTGACGCGCGTGAACCAGGCGATGGCGGAGTTGGCGCGCGGACGGGTGAGCCTGGTGATCGCGAACGTTGCGATGATCGGGCTCGAGGGGCCGGTGTTTGAAATATTGCGAGAGCTGGCGCAGGCTCCCGCGGTGGAGGGAGTGCGAGCTCCCGCGCGCGTGCTTTACCTGGTGCCGGCGAAAACGGCTCCGCAGGTGCAGCCGGTGCTGGAGCGGCTGGGCCTGCCCTATCTGCTGAAGCCGTATCACCTGCACGACTTCCTGGAAAAGATCAGCGATCTGATGTTTGAAGCGGGGGCGATCACGGAGCCCATTCGCACGGTGCAATTGGTGAAGGTGGCCGCGCCACGTCCTTTGGTGCGGAGCGGAACGCGGCTGGATGCGCGGCGCAAGGAAATGTTTGCGGGACGCGAAGAATATTATATGACGGAAGAGGAGTTGCTGGAGTACGAGCGGCAGGAAGAGGAAGAGAAAAAGAAGAAGGAAAAAAAGCCGGATGAACGGCAGATGTAACGGGTCCTACGATTCAATTGCGCTCCGCGAAGTGAGTCGAGTTTTTCCCACGCAGATGATTCCAAGCCGCAGGGGCTAAAGCCCCTCAGAGGCGCAGTGTACATCGGCACGACTGAAGTCGTGCCCTCCCAAAACCGTATTGAGGCTTCAGGGGCTAAAGCCCCCTTTTCTAGCCCGCGGGAATGTCGGGGCCTGCCTGCCGGCAGGCAGG
>JBGOTC010000073.1:0-10861 GCA_041476305.1 Terriglobia bacterium | reverse complement strand
TCGCGCGCCTTGGTGGCCTTGCCGACGGGCGTGTTGCCGTCGCCCGTGGGCCCGTGGCAACTCTGGCACTTCGCTTTGTAGATCGTCGCGCCCTTGTCCTGGGCCCGGGTTGCAGGACTCAGAAGAAGAACGCCTAACGCCATCAATGCCACTGCCGAGAAAATCCGGATAATCAACTTGTTCATTTGACCTCTCCTTTGTGTGGTCCGCCTATGCCGAGAATGGGTGCAAGCCCATCCATCCGCATCGTCGCGCCACTCGTTGCTCAATTCATAAAAATTACATTCCTCTTCAGGTGCTTGAATCACCGTGTCTCGCTGTCGATGGCGACTCAATATGTTTGATATAGAAACGCAAACCGATCAGAACAAGAATAATTGTGGCCAGCGAAACTGCAAGTCCTTTGCGGCGATAATTCAACTCTGCAAGCGCCGCGACACCCGCTTGATAGGTGGCCTCCGCCACGTTCATGCCCGTTTGGACGTCGGAATTCACTTGTTCGACCTGGGCGCCATGGATCGTCACGCGTGCTTTGGTCAACGCGTCGCGCCCCTGCGCCTGCTGCAGCCGGGCCTGACTCACTTCCATACCGGAGCTTTCCGCCTGATCCAGGATTTGATCGGAGCGGGAGATGGCCGCCTCAAGCTTTTTCAACTTCCCGTGAATATCCTGCGCCGCAAGGAAGCCCGCATCGCCATCCAGATGACATTTCACGCAAACCGATCCAGCGCCAGTGCTGAGCATCTCATCAGTTGGATGCGCAATCAGGTGGTTGGAGTGGCACGTCACGCAGCCGGGAAGTTCCATGGCGAGAAAAACTGCCTTGTGCGGGCTCGCGTCGAACAACTGCGCCTGGAATACGTGGCAGGTGGAACAGACCGCGGAAACCGATGCGACGCCCGGCGGAGTGGCGCCATGACTGCCGTGACAGGTGGTGCAAGTGGGCGCGCTGAGATCGCCGCGAACGGCAAGCGCCTCGTGATGCACGCTTTTGGAGTAGTCATTAAACTGCCCGGTGGGAATCTTATAGCCTTTCATGTAATCGGCGCTGCCGTGGCAGCGGCTGCACGTCTCCGCGACATTCACGGGGTTTACGGTGGACTGAGTATCCGCCGGAGGCCGAATGGAATGCGTGCTATGGCAGTCAACACAGACGGCTACTTTCGTATCTCCGTGGGCGAAGAGTTTGCCGTGAACGCTGGTTACGTACAGGCTCAGCTGATCGGTGCGCAGTGACGGATTGTACTGGCGCATGTACGATCCATTGGAATGGCAGCTCCCGCAAAGGGCAGGGACCTGCGCACGCGTGATCTTCCCCTTGAAACCCTTGGCGCGCCCCATGGCGATATTGGGATCGTCGTTCGTGGCGTCGCCCCCATGGCAACTGGTGCAATTCAGGCCCTTCTGAAAATGGATGTCCTTGGCGGCCTCTTCCCGCGATACTTTCTGTGGCGGATCGAGTACGAGATGGCAATCGAGGCAGGAGTTGGTTGTTTGGGCCGAGACGCCAACCGGCAGGAAGAATAGAACTCCGAAGGCAATCGGCAGCCACACAACAAGCCTCATTGCCAGGGCGAGAGTTCGCGGATGGTTGTCAGCTCGTTTCACGCTATGCACCGAATTCCACGACCGATCGTGATCAGACTCGCGGCCTATGCCGCAAAGTAACCGTAAATCGTCATTGCCACCATGTAGGTGAGGACGAAAATTCCCGCGCCCATAATCCAGCGGCGAGGGCGATTCGTACCGTCCTTGTCAAAGAACGGCAAGAGCGCCCAAAGCAATGCGCCAACACTGAATGCCAGAATCCCGACCAGCTCCCCATCCAGGGGCCCCAGCTTGGCGGGCAGTACCTTCAAAGTTTGAAACATGAAGAGGAAATACCATTCCGGCCTGATGCCCGTCGGCGCAGGCGCGAATGGATCCGCCTTGACGCCGAGTCCCCAAGGCCAAATGGCCGCGAGAGCTCCGAGGACGGCAAGCGCCACGTACCACGCGCTCAGCTCGCGCAAAAGGAAATTCGGGAAGAAATGCATTTCCCGTCTTTCCTTGGGCAGAGTTTTCCATTCAGCTTCCACACTCTTCGGAACGCTCATGCCCAATCGCTGAACAAGCAAGAGGTGGAGTCCGATGAAAAGCGTCGCGAGCCCGGGCAAAAGAGCCACGTGGAAGCCGAAGAACCGGCTCAGCGTTGCGCCGGTGACTTCTTCACCGCCGCGCAGGAACACCATGATCCCATGCCCCACCACCGGAACCTGCCCCGCAACTTCCGTGCCCACCTTGGTCGCAAAAAAGGAGACCGTATTCCACGGCAGCAGATATCCGCTGAACCCAAACCCCAGAACAAGACCCAGGAGGACGATGCCGCTCAACCAGGTCAGCTCCCGCGGTTTGCGATAAGCCTTGAGGAAAAACACGCTGAACATGTGCATAAAAGCGGTGAGGACCATCAAGTTGGCGCTCCAGGAATGGATGGAGCGCACCAGCCAACCGAATTTCACCCGGGTCATGATGTATTGCACGCTCTCGAAGGCCTCGTTTGAGCTGGGACGGTAATAGAGGAGCAGCAGGATCCCGGTGAAAACCTGAATCATGAAAAGGAAGAGGGTGATGCCGCCAAGGAAATACCAGTAGGAGTATTTGTGCTTGGGAACAGTTTTCTTTTTGAGCGGAGCAGTGAGCTCCGACCAGACAAACCTCTCGTCCAGCCAATTCCGGACTTTTGCCGAAAGACTCATCTCAAGAGTTTCGCTGCCTGCTAACGACTATTTCGTCTCCGCGAACATGGACGTCGAACTGCTCCAGAGGCCTCGGCGGCGGGCCGGAGATATTCCGCCCGGTCAAATCGTAGCGGCCGTTGTGGCAGGCGCACCAGACGTTGTGGACGTCGGCGAGATACTGGACGGTGCAATTCAGGTGCGTACAAACCGCGGACATGGCGTGATATTCGCCATCGTTTCCAAGGACCAGCAGGGCAGGGCGGTTGCCCAGGGGAAAAACCTTGGCAGAGCCGCGCCTCAATTCACCTACGCGCGCGGCCACAACGCTGTCGCCACCGAGATCTACAGTTGCTGGAGGAACCAGATACCGCAGGATGGGATAAAGGAAAGATATGGCCGAGGCGAACAACCCGCCCCCAAGAAACATCCCGAAGAAACGCCGCCGCTCCGGTTTTTCCGGAGAATCATCCGAGGGCCTGTGAACAGGTTTTTCAGAACTCATAATGCAGGATGGCATCCACCAAATTGCTTCGGAAGCTATGCGACGCGATGGGATTCGGCAAAGCCTTTTCGTGGTAGTCGTAGTAACTCCACCTGGCTTTCAGGCTCAGGTGCTTTGCCAAGTCCACTCCCAGGCTGGCGTAGGGCCGGAGGTAATTATAGTCCAGCGGACCAGCGGGGGCGGTGGGAGTCAAGACCAACGCGTTTCCAGAGACGGAGTTGATGGAGGAACCAATCAGCATGGTTACCCGCTTGATGGGCATGACCCTCACGTCGAAATAGGCGAAATGGGTCAAGCTCGTGTAAACGGAGGTGCTCTGCAAGGGAGTGCCGCCGGCGCTCAGCGGGCAGGGAGAAGTCCCCGGCGGAATCGGCGCGCCCGAAAAGTAATAGCAGACGCTGATGGTGGAAAAAATGTCGTTGAAGTCGTAGCCGAAATCCATGCCGAAGCGCTGGTGAGGTTCGATGGCCACATCGAATCCGATGCTGTGATTGAACTGAAGATTGTTGATCTGAAAAGTGTTGTTGCCGCCGTCATACCAGTTGGCGGAAAGGCTGAGGTTCAACCACGGACGCGGTTCATAGATGATTCGCCCCTTATAGTGTTTGAAATTCCGCGGGCTGATCCGCGTGAAGGAGTTGTCGGCGACGAAAAACTCAGCGTCAAAATTCATGCGCAGACGGCTGGTGGGGCGGGCCCACAATCCCAAGACCACGGTGAATTCGTTAATCAGATCCGATTCAAGCTCGCTGTTCGTGCTGGCCACTTTGTTGGGCCCGACGTAGGTCACGACGCCATTCGCGTCGGCGGTGCATCCGGCGGGCGCGACGCCCGCCACCTTGGCGCAATCACCGCGAAACGCGAGCGCCGCCGTGGGGGCGGGGAAGAAGATTTCAGAGTTGATGAAACTGAATCTGGAATCGGCAATATTGCGGTGGGCATACCGGAATCCGCCGCGGACACCCGCCCATTTGGAAAAGTCGTGCTCAAACTGGATGGTGTTGTACTTGGCGTCCTGTGCGAGGTAATAGGAATACAAACCTGTCGAGAAATCCGCTCCCGAACTGGTGGTGTGTTGCGGACAGGTTGTGGCGAACACGAGGGTGATGGGGTTGGGGCATTGGGCTGCACTATAGGTGCCAACGGGCATCAGCATGGAAGGCAGATTTCCCGGAGACAATGGCCCCTGGGGGAAGCTGTTCACCAAGCTGAAGTTCCAGAACCCGGGAGTCCGAACATTACTGAACCGGAAGCTCTCCAAAATCCGGTTCTCATCATTGATCGAAAGCGTGGCATCGAAATCCACAGCAAATGCGGTCCTTTGTGAATTCGCCGGTCCGCCGTTATTCATTCCGACGACGGCGGAGCGGGTGACAGCTCCGGTAAAGACCTCGTTCATTCCATAAATGTTGTTCGTCCCGGAACTATAGGAAGCGCGCCCAGTGATCTGGAGCCGTCGAAAATAGTTCGACTGTAGGCTGAATTGCTCGACAGGGAGGACGAGCCGCGGGCGCGCCGTCCGGTTATAGGAAAGAAACGCGTTGCAGTTCGGATTGGCAGTCGGCGGAACGGTTGGCGGACCCGCTGCAATGGGAACCGCGCAAGGGGCGTTTGCGGCGGTGTTAAACACAATGCCAAGATCCACAGGGGTCTGCGCGGGATTCCCAAGAATGAAGTTGCCGAAATTAATGTCACGGTAGCCGGTGTCGCCTTTGGTCACATTGATGAATTGATCGTAGCTGAAACTGGTGCGCGTCAAAAACTTGAAGTCCAGCCCCACCTGATAATTATTGACGGTGTTGCTCATTGTCTGCAGGACGATGGTGTCCGTGCCTTGATGGTCGGTGCTGAATGAGGGGCCCTCATAGACATTGCGCGAATATCCCAATCGTACGCGGAAACGAGATTGCGGGAAGAGGATCATCCGATAGTCCTGCATGCGGCGGACGGTTTCCATCCTGTGCGGCGAGTTTTGTAGAATCAGGGCGGGGGTTGAAGTCGTCGGATTCAGCGGGTTGGCGAGCAGGCTATAGTCCCAGAAATTCTTGTCGCGCCGCTAGGTCATGTCGAAGTTGTACCACTTGTTCTTGGTGGCTCGAATGCGCGTCACATCGTTGGGATCCCCGCCGTAGCCGAAGCCGGTGATGGAGAGATTGTCAAACAGCCAGCCGGAATGATTCAGGGAGCGCATGGACATGGTGTAGTCGTAGAGGCGCAGGCCGGAATCCAGGTGGACGAACGTATTGTAGACAGACGAGTTTCCCGCGTTGTGAGCGAAGCGGCCGCCGATATCCATGGACTGCTGCATGAAATAATTGCCCAGGGTGACGCCGGTTTCCTTGTCCTGGGCGGAGAGTGATGAGGCTCCCAGCAGAAGGACCAGGCAATACACAACGAAGAGGAAAACCGCAGCCAGGCGCAGGTGGGCTCTTGGAACTTCGCTCCGCCGCGATACCGCCAAACCATTGCGATCAGCAGTCGTTTTCACGGGCCCTCACTTGAAGAACACTCTGTCAAAATTGGAGCCATGGATCTGTGTATGGCACATGGTGCACGCCTGATACTTCTGTGCCTGGTTGTGGAAAGAAGGAGTCCCGGGCGCGGCGGAATCAATCGTCAGTGTGTGGCATTCCAGGCAGAGCAGGTTGACCTGGGCGCGCTTCAGCAACCGGGGATTTGAAGAGCCGTGGGGTGTGTGGCAGGCCACGCACCCTTCGATCTTCACCGGCAGATGCTCAAACACGAAAGGTCCGGCCTTTTCGGTGTGACACTTCACGCAAACAACATCCTGCGCGGCGGTGGAGCGAAGTTGCTTGTTCAGGAAACCGCCATGCTGGTTGTGGCAATCGGTGCATTTCACCAAGCCTTCATTGACGCGATGGTGGAAGGGCTTGGTGAACTGCGGCTTGGTATCCAGATGGCAGGAGTAGCAGAGTTCGGGCTGTTTTTTCTTCAACAGATAATTCGCCTGCGTGGCGTGATGCGGCGAATGGCAATCAATGCAGCTGACATTGTTGTCGTTGTGCGCCGAGCGCGAAAAATTGCTGTGCTCTTCGCCATACTGGTGGCAGGTCAGGCAGCGCTGGCTGATCTTCGAGGCGTCCATCTTTTTAAAGGTGATGATCTTCGTCTTGTCGGCGGGGTCATTCATGTGCGCTTCGCCGGGCCCGTGGCACGCTTCGCATCCCTGGAAGGCGGCGCCGCGATGGGTGTCATAGGTGGTCTTCCAGTGGGGCGTTTTCTCGAACGAAGAGTAGATTTCGTCGTGGCAGGCCTTGCAAGTTTCCGCCCCGACATAACCGGGGGGCAGTGACTGTGCGGAGGTGGAATCCTGCGCCGGCGGGGGAGAGGCCTTCTTTTCCTGCGCGCGCGCCGAGACAGAAAAAACAGTGAATGCCAGTGCGACCAACAGAAGCCTGCGCATCATCAGTTGTCCCTCAAGACTGCAAGAAGCTTTGTTCGGAGTGGCTTTTACCTTCGGCTGGGATTCTCGACGATAGGAAGGAGGGGGGGCTGTGACAGCCATCACAGCACCGCGTGATTCTACACCGATTTGTTTTGAGATTAACAATAATAAAGAGCAATTGTTTTCTTGCGGGAATATCCGGGGGCGGAGCTGAGCGCATGGGAAAGGCGGATCCCGATGCCGGAGGTGCGCCGAAATCCGCCCCATCTCCGGCGCATTGGCTTCGAGATCCGCCTCCTATGAAGGCCGCGTACCGAACCGACAGGCACGCGGCGATGCGAAAAGATCAGCCTCGCACGGTCAGAACCGGGCAAGGAGCCTTGCAGACCACGTCATGCGCCACAGCATGAGCAAAATGCGTCGCAGCGACCTGCGCTCCCTTGGAGCCGCGCACGCCGAGGACGATCAGGTCAGACCTCAGTTCCCTGGCTGCATTGAGAATCTTCTGTGACGGGTCGCCAAACCTGACCAGGAAATCAGGTTTGCACCACAAGTCAGTTCCTTCAGGAAGCAAGCTGCGGAGGTGCTTTTCTCCCTCACTGGTGATGACCTGTGGCGATTCGAGCGGTTCCAGACGCGTCTTGACGACGTGCAGAAGTGTCAGGTTGGCCTGGAACTCCTGCGCCATGGCGATGGCGTAGGGAGCGGCGGCGAGGGATTCCGGGCTGAAATCCGTGGCGAAAAGCACATGATTGAAGGCGATTTCCCGCGGGGCATCGGCCATGACTTTGGGGCCGACGGTGAGAACGGGGCACGGAGCCTGGCGGAAAACCTCCTCGGCCACGGAGCCCAGCATGTAGCGATCAAGCCCTGAACGTCCGTTAGTGCCCATCACCAGCAGATCGGCTTGGTGCTTTCTGATTTCATCGAACAAGACCCCGGCAATTTCGCCGCGGCGGAGAATCATTTCATGAGGCAGCGCCTTCAAACGCTGGTCCAGTTGATCGAGTTTTTCCTGCGCCATGTTCTCAACCATTTTGCAGGAGACTTTGCCTGCGCCGCCGGGGACGTAGGTGTACTCGTCGGGTTCGATGGCATGCACGGCAAAGATCTTGGATTGGAACCGCCGCACGACGGACTCGGCGAACTGAAGGGCGGCTTCGGAGACGGGTGAAAAATCCGTCGCAAACAGAATGTTCCTGAGTGAAACGCGGGTGGTTGCGCCTAGCGCCGGCATGGCCCACCTCCTGTCAGCTCCATGGTTAGGCTGTGCAGGTGTTCCGGCAGTGACGGAGGTCACGAATGAGTGTGAGCGTTGCCCAGAAGATGGGTAGTGGGCCCGCGCCTGATTTGGCTGGCGGACAATTGCGGGAGGGAGGACGGAATTGGGAAAGCTGTTCGAATGAAGAAGAAAAGAGAGGGGCGAATTGAGAGGCGAAGCGCCCCACCCTTTGCCTCCGGCAAAGGATGGGCCACCCGGAAGGGCTAAAGGCTGCGCCAGCCGCCCCGTCCCGACCTACGTCTGGGCCACCCGCCGGTGCAGAACGCGTACGTGGAAAATTTCCACGGGAAGTTGCGGGACGAGTGTCTGAATGCCAGCTGGTTTGCGAATTTGTTTGAAGCGCGGGCGAAAATCGGAGCCTGGAGGGAGGAATACAATGAAGAGCGGCCGCACAGCAGTCTGGGATATTTGACGCCGCGGGTGTTCGCCGAGCGAGTTGCGGCGCTCGGGTCGTCCCGCAACTGCGGGACTCCCTCTGCGCCGCAAGATGAAGGACTGGCGGAGGCAAAAGTCATGCGTTCAGGAGAGCTGGGTGTCGTATGATCCTGTGCGCGGAGTTAGGGGGCAGGTCAAGCTGCGCCACCCGCCCAATGACATGGAAACGTCCCGTCTGTCCCCGGTTTCTTAAGAAACGAGGCCCTGACTGTCTAGATTAGGGGGGAACAATACAACGGCTATTTGGTTGAGTCTACGATCTTCTTTACCTTATTCATCCAGTCTGTGATCCGCTTCGCTCCATTATTCAAAAGGCTTGCACCTTCGGCTCTGAAGTGAAACTTACAACTCTCTGGAATCTCAAACCAAAGGGAAAAGGTATCAGTATCCGATACCACGGCGAACGTAGAGTATGTTAGAGAGACAAAAGGAATCTTGAATGTGGCAAATTCACCAAGTAGTTTGTCCAAGACTTTCGCGGGGACATTGACTGTTCGAGTTTCCACCTTGAATCGCTTCGCTATCTCGGCCGGATCCCTGACTGTGTAATTTGGGTCGCTTGCAAGGTCTACGAGCTGTCCCCAAATGCTGTCGGAATCTTGCGCCACGAAATATTCTGTCACATTAAATGTGCCATCCAGGTGTCGAATAATGTTGATCTGGGACTCCGTGCCTCTTGCGGGTGTGAAGCGAAGTCTAGCTAACAGTCCATCATGACCAATTCGTTCCGCCGGGGCAGGGAATTTGATGTCCAGAATTGCATCGTAAAGATCCGAGGCGCTGAACCCGGAGACTGGCGATGAAATATTCTGGGCAAAGGTGCGAGAGGAATTGGCTATTAGGAGACATCCAATCAATACGCACAAAGCCAATCTCTTGAATGACATTCGATTTCTCCAGTGCGAGACTGTTCAATCAACGAATTGATCGTTTACAGGTTAAGGCTTCTTTGCCTTTGGACAATCCTTAAACCATTCACTTGGATTTGTGCCGTTGTTGATCTGTTTTGATTTTCCATTTGTATCAGTGTACCAAAGCCCTCCCCAACTCCCTACATATCCTGGCACCCGATACTTCTTGGCATTATTTTCGTCGAGTGTCGTCGGGGCGGGCTTTGTTTTGGAGATGGAAGAGTCACATGCGCCTCTAAATTGAGGGCCGCCTGGATGAACATGGAACGTATACACTCCGCCGTTAAGTACAACGGGTATAAAATCAAGTGTGCATGGGACAATGTTACCGAGACTATCCCTTTGAGCGGAAAGCACTAAATTCGACCCATTCGGCATATGGACGAAGCCATGCTCTTGAACTGGCGAACCAGCCCGAGCTTCATCATATGCATCGTTCCAATCCTTAGTTGCATGGTCGATAAAACTTGGATCGCACCACTCTGGAGGAGGGGGTTGTGGTTGGGGCATGCTACAAAGAATGTTGGTCCAAGTGAAGGCATTGCAATCGCGCCCACCGCCATTCGCGGTTGTGTCACCCCTCTGGTTGGTCTCAGGGCCAATGGCTATCATATCTCCGCCGCCAGCTCCACCGCCCCCATCGATCCAATTTATCCATTCGGCATAAACCGTTGTTCCCTCTGTCATTACGATCGAAACTATCCTTCCATCAACGACAAAGGATTGCATCCCGGTCGGATCTACGAGATTCACGGGGTTATTGCCTACATAGCTGTAACGATTAAGAGTTTGGGGGTCCCCAATATCACCGGCCAGAAGGTCTGGAGAGGAGAAGCGCCCCAGGCGGCTGACGTTGTAGCGGGCCAGGGCGTAGTCGTTGCCGGATTCGTTGTCGCGTTCATAAGTGGTGAATTGAATCTTGGTTGTAGAGTTCGCTGAATACCACGATTCGCCGAAGGGGAAGTGTCCTTGTTCGCCAATCTTGTTTCCCGAGGAATCAGAGGTGAGGCGCGCCGAGAGATGGTCCCCATGATGGTATTTCGTGCCGGAGGAATCGATGGTCGCGAGCAGGCTGCCAGAATAAATGTATTCGCGAGTGGGTGATCCCACCGCTGCACCGTTTTCGTACTCGGCAATGACTTCGCTGCCGGAGAATATGTAAACAGTTGTCGTAGTGGGCGAGGAGCAATTCGGAACGCACTTTTTCACGCGCAGGCCGTTGCCATCGTACACATACGCGCCGGAGGAGGAGCCGTTGCTGGCGGAGATGGTGCGGCTTGCCGCGTCGTACGTAAGCGTGTTGTAGCCGTCGCTGGTCATGTTGCCGCTGGAATCGTAGCTGTAGCCGGTGTCCGTGATCCGGTTGGTGCTTGTGCTGACGGTGACCGAGTTGGTGGGACAGGTGATTCCGGAGCAACCCGAAGCGATGCTTTGGGCGGTGCGATTGCCATAGCGGTCGTAGGCCCAGGAGAGGCCCCAGGCGGGGTAGTTCGTTGAGCCGGTGGTGCTGGCGGCGCTCAAGCGCCCAAGGGCGTCATACGTGTAGCTGGCACTGCGGCCGTTATCCACATTATCAGTGATGCCGGCAATCAGCCCGTCGTTGCT
>JBGOTC010000072.1:0-10907 GCA_041476305.1 Terriglobia bacterium | reverse complement strand
GACCATTCGACGCCGATGGAGGGGGCGCGCGGGCCGGGCTTCACTTTGTCGTTGCGCTGGTCGCGGCGCAGCATGACGAGTTCTTCCTCGAGCAGCACGCGGGCGTAGCTGTAATGCTCCTCACCATCGGTGGTGAGTTGCGTTTCCACGACAGTGGTATCGCCGGGACTCTTTACAGCCTTCTTATAATTCTCCTGATCCATCATGTAGAGGTTGTGGCCGCGGGCGAAGAGAATGATCTTGCCGTCCGGCGAGAATGAGGAAGCCCAGCGCGCTCGCGCCGGGGGTGGCTCAAATTTATCGAGGCGCGTTA
The DNA here is from genome assembly GCA_041476305.1 of Terriglobia bacterium. GTDB lineage: Bacteria > Acidobacteriota > Terriglobia > Acidiferrales > UBA7541 > DASTCZ01. The sequence goes on along the minus strand of JBGOTC010000072.1, from coordinate 10,594 downwards.
CCTTGCCGCTCGCGATGTCCAACTCGAAATAAATTGTGCGCGTGGTTTCCGGAGGCGCGGCGGGGGTGGTGGCGGCGCCACCGCGGCGGCCCTGTCCGCGCCCGCCCTGCGTGGTGTCGGTCTGGTTCTGTTCCTGGTTGGTGTCGTCGACCTTCTCTTCCTTTTTTTCCTCGTTGGGGATGACGGCGTCCTTGGAAACCTGCACGTCAAAGGTCAGCACCGTGTCTTTCTTCGCGAGCTTGACGTTGCGGATGGCGAGGTGCTGCGCGTCGTAAGGCAATCCGGTGAGGAGGGAAAGCTGCATGGCCACTTTGGCATTATCAAAGAGAGGCGCCTTCGACTTCTTTACGGGGTCCATGAGCCAGTAGCGAACGCCGTCGGTGGTTTCAAACGTGTACCAAAAGCGGTCGGAGAGCTCGAACCAGTGCGGCGTGATTCCGGCGTCGAAGACAAGCTTGCCGACTTTCGCCGGCGTCCAGCGCGCGGCGAGCTCCCAGTTGGGAGCGACAAGCGGCGGCTGCATCTGCATGCCGCCCATTTGCGCCGGGGGATTCTGAGCCACGAGACTCGTGACCAGAACGCACGAAACAATCAGCATCAGCAAGAAGCCCGGCAAAGCAAGACGGTAAGTCCCCTGCGAATTACGCGAACGGCGATCCATAAGGCTGGCCCTCCTGGGCAATTCAAATCCAAAATTGTGCGGCATTGGCGGGACGATGGATGTCCGGCGGATGCAGACTCTATCGCGGATGGGGGGATTTTGCGAGAAATCTTAGTGAGGGGAATCCAGAAATGGATTTCCTGGGTCCGCAGCACATAACAGTGGTTGAGTCACCCGGCAATCAATTAATTGCCCAAGCCATCGTCCTCGATCAGTTCCTTGACGATCTTGCGATCGTCTTCCACGGGCTTCTGGAGTTTGTATTCCGCCGCGCCCTGTTCCGGCAGGAGCATGGTCAATTTGCCGTGGCCCTTCCAAAAACCAGTCTGCTCGTCCACGCGGATGAAATACTCCGCTCCGGCTTTTGCTTCCAGGGAAATCGCGGAGGACTTGTCGTCTGACCGGATGGTGTGTGGACCGGGGCTCAGCTTGATGCTGCAGCGCCGGCCGTTACCGATGCGGACGACCTGTTTATCGTCAACATAGATGGAGGGCGAGAGCGCGGAGCCCTCAAAACGGCGCTGGCGGTACACGCGCAGATGAGCGAATTCGCCGCTCGGCGCCGGCTTGGCAGCTGGATCTGCGGCGCCGGGCTGGCTTGTGGCCGCGGGGACCTCCACCATAGCCAGAATCACATTGTCGGGAATGCCCGCGGACTTGAGGTCCTTCATCGCGGCTGGAGAGGTGTCAAACTTGCATGGACCAGCCTTGATCTTCGCGATGATGACCTCTGGCGAGAGTCCCGCCCGGTGCATTTCGAGAATGTCCTTGTTCGCGAGCGGATTCTGAGCTGTGTTTGCGGCTTGACCGTGCGGGACCGGCGTAGAAAGCGCTGCGAGACTGAAGATCAGAACCAAAACCAGTGAGAACCGGGGAAGCAACATGGTTACCTCCACATTTTGTCCGGTGGGTGGCCTGGTCCTGCCAACTCTGCTTCGATAGAGGACCAAGTTTGCGGGCATGATACCACCGCAGATGTTCTCCGGATAGTGGGGGGTCAGAGGAACTTTGCGAGGGTTCTTAGTGGGGGGACGTCAGACTGGAATCCCCTCGAGGATGGAATCCATCGCTGCCGTGGGAATGACGCGGTTCAATTTCCATCCGGAGGCCGCGAAGAGATCGCTGAATTGCTTTTCGTTACGCTCGAGGCCGCCGGGGAAGATGAGCATTTGCAGATCAAGGAATTTTCCCGGATTGAACTCGTTGCCGGGTTGAATCATGGCATCCACCACAAGAAGTTTGCCGCCCGGATTCACACCCGCGCGGCAGGCCTTCAGCAACTTGATGCAAAGCTCGTCGGGCCAATCGTGAATGATGTGCTTCATGATGTAAGCGTCGGCGCCCGCGGGAACCGAGGCAAACATGTCGCCGGAAGCGAACGCGCAGCGGTCGAGGAATGACTTGAGCGGGCCGGTCTTCGCGCCTTCGACTACTTGAGGCGCCTCGAGGAGCGTTCCCTTCATGTGCGGGTTTCGCGAAAGTATTGTGGCGAGAAGGAGTCCATGGCCGCCGGCAACATCCACGATGGAATTGATGGTGTCGAAAGAGTAGGCCGCAGCCACGGCGGGACTATCCATCATGGAGAGTGACGTCATTGCGTCATTGAATATCTGCAATTCTTCGGGGCGCTTGGTGAAAAAATCAAAGATGTGCTCGCCATAGATGTGGTCGAGAGCCTGCTTGCCGGTGCGGACGCAGTACTCGAGGTCTGACCACGCACGCGAGTGCCATTCCCGGCCGCCCATGATGGCGAGCGCGCGCAGACTGGGATTCCCGTTTGTGCGCAGGACGGCGGAAAGCGGGGTTTCGGAAAATTTTCCGTCGGGACCTTCCGAAAGCACTCCCACACTGGCCGTTGCGCGCATGAGGCGATAAAGGGCCTGCGGGTTGGCGCCAATTTGTTTCGCCAACTCGTCAGGCGACTTTGGCCCCTTCTCGACCAGATCCGGGATTCCGAGCGCTGCGAGGCAAGAGACAGCGCCAGCGACATACGCGCCATTCAGAATTTGCAGGATGCCAAGCTGAACTGGAGGTGTTTGAGATTGCGGAGCCGTGGAAGTCATCGTCGATCACCAGGATTGCAGATTTGAGATTTAGGACAGCGGGAATTATACACGCGGGGAGGATTTTCGGAATTGAGCGCTTTCGGGGGGAGGGGTTTGGCGACGCTTGTTAGTGTGGAAGCTCAATCTCAGGGCACTTCGGTATCGTTTTTGTGTTCTTCCAATAAACGGACGACGCTGCTCCCTCGATGGCACGCTCAATTGTCCACAGTCGCAAGGGACCCGATGCGGCGTAATGGCTGACAGAATATGTTTTTCCATCTCGAGTTACCCGAGTGACCTCTTGAACTGAATCGGTGAATCCGCGGCGATAGTCGGATTTCAAATCATAGAATTCATTCTTCTCGATTAACCATGCCAGCTTTGCGAACATCTCCGGCATGACCTCTCCTTCCTTCATTTCGCAGGAATTGGTTCGGCCGGCCGTGGGGCCAGAGTGACTATGTTCAGCGAGAGAAACTGCACTTCCATCAGACCGAAGAGTGATTCGGTCGTACCCAAAATGTGGATACAGAATCTCTGACTCATATTGAATCACTGTTACGTTAGTCAAGAGACTTGCCTCTGCAGAGACCCAAAGACTATCGTCCAACCAACGCTGAATAAGTCCTTCGGGCAAGCGCCCGGAGAGATGGTTGCCGAACAGCCAAAGCTCTTCAAGATTTTTTACCGCTCCAAACTCCTGTGGGAGCGATCCAACAAGGTTATCCCCGTCCAGAGAAAGGCCCACTACTGTCTGCTGGTCGTCCACGCCCACACGGCAAGTGACCCCGTGCCACTTGCACTCTGTACCGGGGGGGCCAAGCCACCCGACGCGATGTATCCAGTGATCTCCGCCTGTAGCATGGTAGAGAGACAGTAAGGCCTTTCGCTCCTCTTCTGGAATAGGCTTCGCGTTGGACATTGAGTCTCTGATGCCAGGCGGATCGCCGGCTGCGTCCGCATCGTCTATGGTCCCAATAAACATGCAAACACGCATTCCAGTGCGATCAGGGCTCGTCACAGTGATCTGGCTCCGAACATCCACTTCATGTGGTACTGGTTGTCGTCTTCCATTGATTACGGTAAATATCTTTGGAAAAATTGAAACATGATCCCCGCTAGTCGATGTCTTTTTTACCTCTCCTGTTAGTGCGGTGATAACAATGGCATTCCCCTCTCGGGGTAACGCAGGGGCACCGGATACTCCAAAATCAGTACACACCCAACCATTGAAATCAGCAGGAATTAGAAGGATCACTGGAAGTATTTCGTCTTTTGGAGTCCAGCTCGAAGGGCCTGGCTTTAAGCTATCCGTAGCGAGCCAAGCAAACAAGCTTGCAGTCAGCCCGAGTGCAGTTGTGATTCTTCTCATAACGAGGGCCTAATGCCCGTCTGGTTCACTGGCAAGTCTAGCACTTTGGAAAACGATGCGGTCAGCATGAACAGAATTCCACAGGCGGCTCGATTTCCCTCGGGCGAAACCCGGCGGGATTCGATGTAGAATGACCGCGCGATTCAGAGTTCGTGGAGGTTTTCCGGATGACGGCGACGCCGAACACCGCTTTGCAGGAACCAGAACTGGAAATGCTGCGCGAAAAGGCGCGCCTGCTGCGCATCCATTCCATGCGCGCGACGACGGCCTCGGCCTCCGGGCATCCCACTTCTTGCCTTTCCTGCGCGGAGCTTGTGGCTGCGACGTTTTTCCACGCCATGAAGTTCGATCCGAAGAATCCCAACGCGATTGGCGGTGACCGTTTCGTGCTCTCCAAAGGTCACGCCGCGCCGGTGCTTTATGCGGCGTTGGCGGAAGCGGGGGTGTTCCCCGTTTCACGGTTGATGACGCTGCGGCAACTGACGAGCGAATTGGAAGGCCACCCGACGCCGCGAGTTCCGGGAGTGGATGCGGCGACAGGCTCGCTGGGGCAAGGGCTTTCCGTGGGCGCGGGCCTCGCGCTGGGCGCGAAGATTGGAGGATCGAGCGCGCGCGTGTACGTGTTGATGGGCGACGGCGAAATGGCGGAGGGGAATGTTTGGGAGGCCGCGGCGTTCGCGGGTCACGCGGGCATCGCGAATTTGACGGCGATTGCGGACGTGAATGCGCTGGGCCAGAGCATGCGCACGATGTACGAGCATCACACGGAGATTTACAAACAAAAATTTGAATCCGAGGGCTGGCGCGCGGAAGTGGTGGATGGGCACGACATGGCGGCGGTGGTGGCGGCGCTGGACCGAGCGCGCGCGGCAAGCGACAAGCCGACGGCGATTATTGCGCGCACGGAAAAGGGCCACGGAATCAGTTTCCTATCGGACAAGGACGGCTGGCACGGCAAGCCGCTTTCGGCGGAGCAACTTGAAAAGGCAATCGCCGAATTGGGCGGCGCGCCGCCGATTGTGCCGGACCCGGGGCGCTCGTACGCGCGCACGTCGCTGCCGGTGCCGCCGGACTTCCCGGCTCTGCCCGCTCCGGATTACAAGCCCGGCGATTCGGTGGCGACACGCGAGGCCTATGGAATTGCGCTCGGCAAACTCGCGGCGGTGAACCCGAAAGTTTTCGCGGTGGATGGCGACGTAAAGAACTCCACATTTTCGGAGACGATTGAAAAAGCATTTCCCGACCGGCTGATCCAGGGCTACATCGCGGAGCAAAACATGGTGGCGCTCTCGGTAGGGCTTGCGGCGCAGGGCATCGTGCCGTTCGCGGCGTCGTTCGCGTGTTTTCTTTCGCGAGCGTATGACCAGGTGCGCATGGCGGCGGTGAGCCGCGCCTCGATCAAACTGTGCGGGTCGCACTGTGGGGTGAGCATCGGCGAAGACGGCCCCTCGCAGATGGGGCTGGAGGACCTGGCGATGTTCAGGGCGATTCCCGGGGCTGTTGTTTTTTACCCCTCGGATGCCATGTGCGCGGAACGCGTGACGGAAACGGCGGCGCGGTTGCCGGGCATCACCTACATCCGCACCGGGCGGCCCAAGACGGCGATCCTCTACACCGCCGAAGAGAAATTCCCAGTTCCCGGCTTCAAGGTGATCCGGCAGAGCGCGGCGGACGCGGTGACGATTGTCGCCGCAGGCATCACACTGCATGAATCGCTGAAGGCCGCCGACCAATTGAAGGCGAAGGGAGTGGCGGCGCGCGTGGTGGACCTCTATTGTGTGAAGCCACTCGATGGCGGGAAGCTCGGCGCGGAAGTCCGCGCGGGGCGCGGCAAGCTCGTCACCGTGGAGGACCACTATCACGAGGGCGGCATAGGAGAGGCCGTGCTCAGCGCGCTTGCCGATGCGGGCGCAATGCCCGCCGCGGTGCGAAGGCTGGCGATCGGAGAAGTGCCGCACTCAGGCAAGCCTGACGAGTTGCTGGACAAGTTCGGGATTTCCGCGCGGCACATAGTGGACGCGGTGAATTCGCTGCTGAAAGTCTGATCCGCAATCCGGCGCGGCTGAAGTGTAATTCGCCGCCGGTTGTGCTATCGTCGCGCTCGCTCGTCAGGTAATTCCTCAAGCAGAAACGCAGGCACGCCGCTCATGGCCGAAAAAATAGTTCTGGTGGGAGTGATTCCCGAGGTAATGGTCATCGGGCCGGAGGATCAGGTCTGCTGGCTTTCCGATGCGGGCAACCTGAAAATCGAGTTCGATCCGAACCGCTGCCCGTTCGCCTCCAATGTGTTTCAGGCGCCGGCAGGATCGCGGCTGCTGAGCGGGCCACCGCGGCCGGGGACGAACACCGGATCCTACAAGTACCGGTTATTCTTGAATGAGCAGCGCATCGGTCTGGGCGAAGTAGTGCTTCGCGAGGCGTAAACAGCGGCCACGCAGCAACCCTCCATACGATCTTGGATTCCAATTCATTGCCCGGAAGCTCCCCGGGCCATATTCCATGCGCTCAAGACCCTCCCGGGAGTAAACAGAGCTACAATAGACGCTTGCGGAAGGTGGCAAATGAGAATGCGCTCTAATAGACGAAGTCCATATTTGCGCTCGACGGCCTCCCAATCCACGGCAGCTATCGCGGTGACAATTCTTTGCGCGGCGGCGCTGGCCGTGGCTCTCCGCGCGCAAGCGCCGCAAGGGATTGCGCAATCGCAGGCGCCTCCACTGCGCGTGATCAGCCAAATGGTGCAGGTGGACGTGGTGGTGAAGGACCGCAGCGGCAGACCGGTCACGGGACTGACGCAGAATGATTTCACGGTGTATGACGAAGGGAAAAAACAGGATATCGCGTTCTTTTCGATGGAGACTTCGAAGACGCGCAACCTGCAGGCGCAACCGGTCCCGCCCAATGTGTACACCAACCTCTACGAACAGAAGATGGGCCAACCGGCCAACATGACCATCATCCTGATGGACTACATGAACACGCGGCGCTCGGATACGGTCTACGCGCGGAACCAGGTGGTGAAGCTCTTGAAGCAGATGCAACCTGAAGACCGCGTGGCGATTTATGTGCAATCAGCGCGCCTCTACGTGCTGCATGATTTTACGAGCGACATGACCGGATTGCAGCGCACCATTCAGAAGTATGAAACAAATGATTCCGCACAGGCGATTGGCGCGGCGCGAGTGCCTCAATATACCGGCGACGCGTCAGGCGATTTCTTTGTGAATCAGGCGGCGCAGAGTATTTCCGACTTCTCGAATATCGTGCGTGTGCTGACCACGACGCAATCGCTCGAAGCTATCGCGGAGCACTTGACGCGCATCCCGGGACGCAAAAACCTGATTTGGATTTCATCGTCCTTCCCCTTCATGATTGGCGTGGACAAGATGATGCAGGATTCCCGCGAATCAGCATTTCAGAACGGCTCGAGCCCCATTCTTCCCAGCAGCGCGTTCGACCTGGGCCAAAGAAACGGTTTTCCGGGCGGGCAGGATTCGACTCCCGGCCCCTTTACCCGCGAGGTCCGCAACTTTGCTCCGGAAATTGACAAAGCCGCACGCGCCCTTGCGGGAGCCAACGTGGCCATATACCCGGTGGACGCGCGCGGATTGATCGGCGCGTTCGGGGAAAACCCGGACCCGAGCCGAGGGGAGAACTTCGGGCCGCAGACAGTGCAGAAGGGCGTTTATTCGCTTTCGGAATTCGCGCCGACGATCGACACCATGCAGGCCCTCGCGGAAAAGACCGGCGGGCGCGCCTATTACAATACGAATGACATCACCGGCTCCATCAAGACGGCCATGGAAGATGGAAGCGTCAGTTACCTGATCGCCTTTTATCCGGCGATGGAAGATGGCTCTGGAAAATTCCACAAGCTGAAGGTCCAGGTGAAGCACCCGGAATACGAAGTCCGCTATCGCAGCGGCTATTTTTCAAAATTGTTGAACCTGGATGGCGTGGTGGATACGGCGGGGTCGATTCGCCAGGCGCTTTCCAGCCCGCTGGACGCCACGGGGATGGGCGTCACGGTGCGCGCGGAGACCAAACCCCCAGCCATGCCCGGCGAACGGATGCTGGGGCTGACCATCGAAGTCGCGGAAAACGATGTGCGGTTCAATCATGATGCGACGGCGGATCGCACGCTGGGGACAGTGAAGGTCGTGATCGCGCAGTTCGATCTTGAAGGGAAAATGCTGGTCAGCGAAACGAACACCGTCAAAATGACTCTGCGCAAAGACACCTACACGCAAGTCCGGAAAAGAGGGTTGCTGTTTGGGCGAAACCTTATGCTGGTCTCCGGCGCAACGGAAGTGAGAATTGTGGCGTGTGACGACAAGACCGCGGAGGTGGGATCCGTGACAGTCCCGGTTGCAAAATACTTTCCTGTGAACTAGTCGCTGGCCACGCGCAACCCCGCGCGCGATTCGTGCAGGACCTTTCGCACCGGCGCGAGCAGCACGGCCGCCACCGGGCGATCCGGCTCCAAGAAAATTGTGGAATGTTTCGGCGGGAATTCCGCGCGGCGGTCCAGCTTCAACCCCGCATCACGCAAGAGGTCTTCACCGAAATGCGGATCGTCGGAGCGGTCCACTCCCCAGAACCACAGGCGCTCCTCATTCTGCTGCAGGAACCGAATCGACTGTTCAAGCTTTTTCATGGCGTTCTCAAACGACGCCGCCAGGAAATAAACCGAGGATTCCCACTTGCGACGCGCGAACCGCGCGCGAATACGCACACAATGTTTGCCGGCCTGGTTTTTCTCCAGACTGCAGCGGTAATAGTTCAGATGACTGTTGGTCCTGGTTGCCATGACGCACCCCTTAGCGCACTCGAGGGCAGTAAAATTCGTTCAAGCTGCGGCTCGGCCTGCCGCGTGTGCTCCATTGAATTATCCATAGACCTGAATCGACTGGGCCGAACCGGGAAGAATTGCTGCGACGCAATCGCCTCGCTGGCTACGAGGCATTTGCTGCGGATGAGAGAATTGTAACCCAGTCGACCAGGTGTGGCAACTTGAAACAAGTCACAATGTAAATAGTATATTTTTCAATGAGTTACAGAGAGGCTGCTTCTAGCCCGGACGGGTGAGCTTATTCACCACTTCCTGGTTGTACTTGAGCTTCCCGGTGCGGCGCATCTCGACGTCCAGCGCCTCCCGGAAGCTCTCAAATGCCAGCTGGCGCTTGGCATCGAGGAGCTGGAGCTCAATTTCCTTCTTCTGCTTGTCAAAATCCGCGGGATTGGGTTGGGTATGCTCCGCGACGTGGAACACCAGCCAATCAGAGCCGAGAAAAACGGCGTCGCCGGTCTTCCCGACTGCCACGGTGAACGCCGTTGGGATCTGTTTCAATGCGCCGGCCCCGGTGATGGAACCGTCGCGGGCCAATGCATCGCTGGTTTTCGATTCCAACTTCAGGGCTTTCGCGGCCTTGGCGAAATCCTCGCCGCCCTGGGCGCGCTTGGCGAGATCAGCGGCGCGCTGGCGGGCCAGATCCTGCACTTTTTCGTGGCGGTAATCCGCGGTCGCCTTGTCATGGACTTCGCCGAGGGTGCCTTGATGCGCGGGAACAACTTCCTTCACGGTGACCACGGGGTAGCCGCGGTCGGTGTGCATGGGGGTACTGACTTCGCCCTCGCGGAGGTGGAAAATCGTCTCCTGCAATTCCGGAGCGTTGCCCAATTCCGGTATGGGAGCGCCCGCGGCCACCGGCCGGGTTTCGCCAAGGGTCAAACCGTAAAGCTTCGCGAGAGCGTCCAGCGAAATTTTCCCGTTCTGGCGGATCTGGCCGCCGATCTTCTGCGACATGTCATCGGCCGAGGCCTGCGCCTTTGCCTGGCCCAGAGTTCCCAGAATCACCGGCACCATTTCGGTGAGCGACTTGGTATGCGCGGTCTCTTTGTCCGATACCTTGATGATGTGGAAGCCCATTTCGGTCTGCACCAGGTCGGAAACGGCGCCCTTTGAAAGACTGAAGGCCACACGTTCAAACTCCGGGGGGGCCTGACCGCGGCCAATCCAGCCGATTTCGCCGCCGCGATCCTTGGTGGAGTCTTCGGAATTCTTCTTAGCCAGTTCATCAAACTTCCCGCCGCTCTTCACCTGCTTCAAAACATCCGCGGCCTTCTTGCGAATTTCGGCGATTTCGGCGTCGGTCTTCCCGGTGGTCTTAAAGAGGATGTGGGAGACTTGCACGCGGTCTTCCACCTGATATTCGGCAAGGTGAGCGTTGTAATAAGCCTGTAATTCCGCGGGTGAAACCGTGACCTTGGCCTGCAGCTCCACGGGGTCAATCAGGAAATAGCGCACCACGCGTTGTTCCGGCAGGGTGTAGCGCACCTTGTTTCTCTCATAAAAGGCGGCAAGTTCCGGGTCCGATACCGTGACCTGCGATTCCAACGAATCGGGATGGATTACAACGTAATCCAGTTTGACCTTTTCATTCTTGCGGCGGAACTCCGCCTGAATTTCCACCGGGGAAACAGTGGCCGTGGAGGTGACCAGCTCCTGCACCTTAT